>JAYFQW010000007.1 GCA_034926675.1 Clostridia bacterium
ACGGTAAGCGCCGTCGCCGTACACGATCACTTCGATGCTCTTCCCAAGGCCCTCGGCGACCCTCGCCTGAAGCGCAATCGCGAGTTCATCCGCATGGCGGGGCGCCAGTTTGAGCCTATCGCCTGATGACATGTTGCTGCCAAGGAGCCCCCACTCAGACCATGCTGGCCTGCCGGAATTGCACAGCTCCTGCAGGGTTATGCTGCTGATCCCGGCTGACGCAAGCCTGCTTCTGAGTCGTTCTCTGTTGTGGATTGTGGCCACGATAATTCCATCTGCGCCAACCTCGCCTATGTGGAGAGGGTTGTTGCATAGGTAGATCTTCGAGCTAGCGCCCTGGCCTTCGATAATGCTCTGATACAGATCTATGTAGTCCACCCCAGTGACCGGGTGCTTGAACCTGTCGTCGCCGATGTCCTCCAGGGTGATCACATCACTGTCGGCCTTGCCGAGCCTCTCGGCGAAATCCCAAGGCAGGATCGGGTTGCCCACTTCATCCGCTGGCTGCGACAGCTGCACTACAACTGCTCCCTCGGGAACCGCTCGTGCGAGGCCTTTGAGCACCAATGAGAATCGGTTCCTGCTCAGTATCGGGAACAGAATCCCAAGTGTGCTCCCGGGTCCGAGCTCAAGCTTCTCCCGGGCCTCACGAGCGACGTCGTCGACGGTCACGTAGTTGTTCTGTGCACGCGCCACCACTGATTCCGTGACGCACACGGTGTCGCCGGAATCTAGGAGGCCATCGTCATTGCATTTGGCAAGCGACTCGTACACCATGTCAAGCATATCGCCTCCGGGTACAACAACCCCGATTTTGATCCCAAATGCAGACACCCCAACGTAGGCAGGCAGTCTCGCCACTCGCAAACATCCTCTCTATCGATGGGATATGGGGAATCGTAAGGGCAACGATGCAACACGCCCATAATACCCTGATACCCGCCGCGCTGCAACAACTTATTGGGCGTGCACTGGCGAGCGCTGTGCCTCAGATGCCTCAGATGCCTCAGATGGCTGCGACTCGACGGATGGCCCAGATGACCATTTGGCGCCATCCAGAGGATAATCGGGGAACCACGGAATGGCATGTAGCCTCTCTGCCGGGATTGAGGCAGCCAGAAACCGGCCAACAGCGGACTGTGCGCCCAGGCCTGCGAATAACGAGACCGTTGGCGACAGGCCATTTGGAACTGGGACCTGGAGGCAAGCTGGGGCTAGTATTCCCCGAGACGCCTGACTACCCTGGACCCCAGCTGAGCCTGATGCTCTGACTGCTCTAGATGCCTTGAGTGTGTCCGCCAAGGTGAGCCTGGCCGCTTCCGCCTGCATCGCTGTGAATGACGACACGGAGTACCCGCCAGGCTGGGATGGGGCCACGTAGTACAGGAGCGGGTCTGCGAAGAGGCCTAGCGCTGCTGTGTAGTGCAGCGCCGCCGACAACTCTGCGCAGTTGTCTGACTCAATGACGTATATGAACGCTGGAAGGCTCAACAGGCTCTCCCTCAGCTCGTCATATGTTGCACGGCTCGCGACAACGACTGGAAGGGTTCTGTTCATAAGGGGCACGGACAGCGCATGGAAGGCGGTGCACAGAGGCTGACCTAGCTCTGCTCTGAGATCCACCGATAGCCTGTTTGCGCCGAGATCGGGCAGGCCCGCTGCCTCCTCGAATCTGTAGCCTTCGCCAGCGTCGAGATACGTGACCGAGGTCGCGGCCCGCGCGATGTAGGCTGTGAACAGGTATTCCGCTGGCCACACGGGGAAGTAGTGCCCGCCATCGGTCCAAATCTGCTCAGCTCGCGCCAGTGACCTGCGCAGCCTCTGCGCATCGGCTGAGGACATTATCAAGTCGCTCGTCCCATTGAACAGAAGCGCGGGCCTAGGATGGAGATCTGGAACGTTGGCTGGATCCACAATCTGCAGAGCATCGGAGAAAGCACTGACATCCAGCAGGTGCAGGCTTGCAGCTGCTCTGAATATCCGGAGAAGCTCGGTGTCGCCATTCTGAAGAATCCCGGCAACCCCTGATCCAGCAACTGCGAACATCCCGTTTGCGAAGCGAGGTTCCATCTTAAACGCAATGGAAGCCACGATTCCGCCTAGGCTAACGCCGGCTATGGAGATGGCGTTCTGATTCACCTCTGGCCGAGCCGATAGCCAATCTACTGCGCGGCGACAATCGATCACTGCACGGCGGATGTTGTCTCTCACCGCATCAGGCTGCCCCACGATGAGTTGCTGCCCTGGGATGAGGGGGAATCCCACGGTCCTCCTGTGATGATAAGGAAGGCTCGGCGTCAGAACGGCAATGCCCCGCTTAGCGGCGAAGTCCGCTATGCTCCAGAATTGATACTCCGAATCGGAGAACATTCCGTGAATTCCCACCATAACGGGAACCGGCGCATTGTCAGCGGAATGCGGAACGTAATACCTGGCGTATACCGTGTCGCCATCGCTCTGATACGATACTTCATACTCGCGATACCACAGGTTGGAGTTCCCAGCTATCATTGTGGCCTGCAGAGGGGCGGATTGGTCATAGGAGTAGAAGGCCTCGATCTCCTCTGGGGTCGGGATCGGTGCAGGTGCAGGCAGTGTGGGCGCTGGCGCCGCCGTGGCTGGCTGAAGGCATGACGCTTCACCCGCGAACACTGATAGCAGGGCTAGTGGAATAGCTATGGAAGCGAAGATGCGCCGTAGCTGCATTGTCTCACACCATCCTATGTGCTTTCGGGGAATCTCGGGAGCTCAGAAACCCTACGGTAAGTGCTGCGCATGTGTAGATTATACAGCTGCCTCAGTTATGCTGCATGCTAATCCACCAACTACCATCGCCGCCCGAAGTGACACGGAGTGCATATAATGGTATAATATAGTAAACCGCACTGCGCTCGCGAGGAAGCGGAGCACGTGAGGCAGGCGGGGTCAGGAGGTGAACTGGAACTGCATGGAGACAGGCGATTGAGCTTGCTCGCCCTGCTTGTTATCCCTGGGGTCGGGCGTGGAACAGTCAGACGGATGCTCCAGTCGGCGCCATTCGCAGTTCCCGACTGGGCTGATCTGCGTGATGCGCTTGCTTATGCGATGGGCCGGAGGCAGGGCATGCGCGGGCCCGTACTGAGGGCGGATTTCGAGGAGGCGCTCCACAGGGCCGAGTCGATAATCGCGGCCTCCGAACGAAACGGGATTCACATTCTGGAACCGGCAGACCCTCGGTTTCCCGTAGGCCTTCAGAGCATCCCTGCATCGCCGGTTCTCCTTCATGTGCTGGGAGACCCAGCTTGCCTGAACGCTCCAAGCCGCGTCACACTGGCAGGCACTCGTCGGCCCACGCCATATGGGGTGGAAGTGGCTGAGTCCCTCGGGAGAGAGTGCGCCCGCGCCGGGTTCACAGTGGCGAGCGGCCTCGCGGTCGGCTGTGACACTCTGGCCCACTCAGGCTGCGTTGCAGCCGGGGGCAGGGGCATTGCAGTGCTGGCCCACGGGCTCCAGGATGTGTACCCGCCACAGAATCGCGGGCTTGCCGACGCTATCGTATCGGGCGGCGGATGCTTGGTAAGTGAGTACCACTACGGCGAGAAGGCCTCGCCGAGAACGTTCGTTGAGCGAGACCGGCTGCAAAGCGGGCTTGGGCAGGGCCTAATAGTGGTGGAGACTGGTATCGACGGCGGAACGATGCACACGGTGAGGTACGCTATTGCCCAGGGCAGGCCGGTTGCGGCTGTCGTGCATCCTCCAGATACAGATAGCGAACCAAGTGCTGCGGGAAACCGTCTGCTCCTCGATTCGGGATGGGTGAGGCCTCTTGAAAGCGGCAGGTCCGCTGAGTTTCTCAACTCCCTGTGCGGGGGGCTACTCGGCTAGGGCGCACCCGATATGTGCCGCCGGCATGCCAGTGAAGGATTGAGGCGGTCGTTGTTGAATCATGAGATGCTTGCAGACTGAGACGTACCGAGACCATTCTCGCCCCTATGTGGGTTGGGGCATGAAGCATCCAAGGAGTGGCTAATGATGCTGCACCCGCGGATAGCGCGTGATGGCTTGTTGTACTTGCTCATTGCGTTCACAGCCCTTATCGCTGCAGTGAGCGCATTCGGCCTAGCGCCAGACGAGACGCCGGTCGGACGCCTTGCGGAATACTCGGATTTGGTGGCGAGCCAGGCGGCATTCGGCCTTCGTCAGCGGCTCGAGGCATATGAGAATATCTCATTCCAGTTCGTGGCCAATCAGGATCTGAACAGTGTGCTCCTGACCCACGTCACCAGCGAGGATACCTACGAAGTCGCCTCCAGCAACCGCGCATTCTCCAACTTCCTTGAGGGATTCGCCTTTGGGGACGATGGAATCTACGACGCCTTCTTCATAGACGAATCCAATAGCGTCCGCAAGGCCCTCACGATGCGCGAGACGCTGCCTGCAGATTTCATCGTCTCATTCCGGAACTCCCAGGCATTCCAGGAGATCCTTCAGGCGGATGGCAAACCTGTGTGGGCGCCAAGGGTGCGCCCCGGCTCTGGCAACCCCGAGTGTGTGCTGCTGGGGCGAAGGATCAAGCACCTGTTCTCCGGCAGGCCCCTGGGGGTGTTCGTGCTGCTCATCAGGGCCAGGGAGTTCGCCGCCGACTTGAACGACTACTTCACGCGCAACTTCTACTTCTCTGTTGGAACTGTTAAGGCGAGCTACACACTGATCGTGGACAGCCGCGGAAGGGTAGTGTCGGCGCCGGAGAGGATGGATGACGCAGACGCATACGCTGCGTGGACGCTGACCTGCATTTCGCAACCTCGAACCGTGTTGGCGAACCAGCGCTCAGGAGGGAACTTCGCAGCGAGTATCGGCAAGGAGCAGGTTCTGGTGACGCACCAGCCCATCGAAGGCGCCGATTGGCGCGCATTCGTGGCGGTGTCACCCCGTGCAGGGCTGCCGGTGGAGCATTCGCCACTCGCTCGCTATGGCCGAACTGCTGTGGCCGCGGTGGGGTTTGCGGTTGCCGTCGGTGCACTGCTTGTTGCCTTCCCTATTTCTGCTCGAAGGAGACGCACGGGATCACCGGTGAGTCTCGCGCCATCGGACGCCGCGCCATCGGACACTGCGGCGCCAAGTGAGGCCCTGCCCTCTTCAGGCGCCGCGCCTGAGGCGGAGGTGAGCTGTGAATGGGTTCAAAGCCTGAGCGTGAGGGAACGGACGGTTCTGGCTCTCCTGGCCCAGGGGTATTCGAATCGGGAGATAGCTGCCCGCATCTTTGTGGCAGAGCAGACGGTGAAGAACTATGTGAGCGTGATCTACGACAAGATCGGAGTGCGCGATAGGGTTCAGGTATCGTTGCTTGCGATGAAAGCTGGGATTCGAGGTGATGACTCGGCGAACACCGGAAAGCACGCGAAATAATGTGAGACCCGGCTGTGACCAGCCGGATCCAAACATGCTTCACAGGCTCTTTGGGACTATCGTTCATACCAGAGCAGCCTATTGAACCTCAGCCTGCATGGCTTGCCTTCGGCCAGGCCCGCATTTCGCCGCTGCTTCTGCACGCGGATCTCTGTTTGCCCCACAGTCACCCGGTAGTCGATGATGTCGCCTAGATACACCTTTCGCTTTATAATCCCCGCAACCGTCCCATCTGGCGCAAAATCGATATCCGATGGTCGACATGCCGCAGTGAGCGGTTTCCCCGATGAGCTAAGGGCTGCGGCTCCATGGGCATCGCTTGCGGCATCTGCAGACGCTGATATCTCCCCAGCTTCTCGTGCTCCCTCCACATAGGCGCGTCCATCCGCGATCTCCACGGGGATGAAATTCGACAGGCCGATGAAGCTGAACACGAACTTGTTTTCGGGGTTGTTGTAGATGTTCAGCGGTGTGTCGATCTGCTGAACTACGCCGTCCGACATCACCAGCATCCTGTCGGACAGGGCCATCGCTTCGCTCTGATCGTGGGTAACGAAGATGATGGTGAAGCCCAGCTTCCGCTGTAGATCCTTGATCTCGAACCTCATCTCTTCGCGCAGCTTTGGGTCGAGATTGGACAGCGGCTCATCCAGCAGCATCACTGCGGGATTCAGCGCGATGGCCCTGGCGAGGGCGATTCTCTGCTGCTGCCCCCCTGATAGCTGCCCTGGAAAGCTTCGTTCGAAACCCGTGAGGCTGGTGTGGGCGAGCGCGCGCGCAGTCCGGTCGTTCACCTCAGACTGGGGAATGCGTCGGTACCGCAATGGCAAGGCCACGTTTTCGAACACTGATAGGTGAGGCCAGACTGCGAACGCCTGGAATACCATGGCGAAGTCGCGCTTCTCGGGCGGCAGGTAGTAATGCCGGTAGCTCGACGACACTGCCTTGTCCCCCACAAGCACCTCGCCCTCGTCCAGATCCTCGAAACCTGCCACTATTCGAAGGGTGGTCGTCTTGCCGCACCCTGAAGGGCCGAGGAAGGAGAAGCACTCGCCCTGCCGTATGTGGAGGTTCAGGTTGTTGACTGCCGTCACGTCGCCGAAGCGCTTCGTTACGTTCACTAGCTTGAGGTCAGACACCTTATTGAGCCCTCCCTTCGCCGCCGGTCACGCGCTTGATGATCATTTCACCTACTACGATGATCACAAGAGCGATCGATGCCAACGCGGCTGCGAGAACAGTCTCGCCATCCTCATTCAGAGCGTAAATGGCAACACCGATGGTGCGAGTCTTGGGTCCGTACAGCAGCACCGAAGTGGTGAGCTCGCGGAGGGCAGGCAGGAATATCAGGAAGAATGCAGCAACCATGCCCGGTTTGATGAGCGGCAGCACGATATCCTTCATTGACTGCCAGTGAGTGGCCCCACAGGACCGAGCCGCCTCTTCCAGCGAGTTGTGCACCTGCTCAAGCGCAGCGGAGTTCGACTTGATGGAGAAGGCCATGTACCGTGCGATGTAGGCGACGAGGATGATCCAAGGCGTGTTGTACAGGTTGATTCCAAACTTGCCGCTCCACATGAGTATCATGCCGAGTGCGATCACCGTCCCTGGCACAGAATACGGGAGCACGCCTAGGAACTCCAGGAGGAACTTGCCGCGCACCTGCATCTTCACGATTACGTACGAGATCATCGTTCCAGCCAGCATCGTCACGATGGCGGCCCCCGTGGACAAGGTCAGGCTGTTCCTCACTGCATCACGGGTCATCCGCCAGTTCAGGATGTACTTGAAGTTGCGCGTGGTCATGTTCTTCAAGGCTATGGGAAGGCCATAAGTCTTCAGTGAACCCACTAGGAAGATGGTCACTGTCGGCATTATCACAGTCACCAGGATGTAGATAATGCTGATGATCAGTATGGGGATCTTGGCCCCCCGCAGCTTGAGAAGCAGGGGACGCATGCTCTTGCCTGCGATTATGCTGTACCGTCCCCTCCGCAGAACCAGTTTCTGCAGATAGAGGATGAGGGCGGCCGATAGCACAAGGATCGATGCGAGGACAGTCCCTGTTCTGATCGAGTCGAAGCTTCCCGCGCTTGCGTATATCTTCCTGTAGATCAGCGTCGGGATGTTGTAGATGCCAACTTCCGTCCCAAGGATCGCCGGCACGCCGAAATGCGCTAGTGAGTACAGGGCAACCAGAAGTGCCCCTGCAGCGATGCTCGGGGTTATGAGAGGGAATGTGATCTTCCGCATTATGGTGGGAAGCCCTATCCCGGATATCCGTGCCGATTCCTCAAGCGTGGGGTCCATTCGCTCCAAGGCCGCACTTACCTGAAGGAACACGAATGGAAACAGATACATGGTCTCGATTGCGATTATCCCTCCGAGGCTGTATATGTTGAAGATCGGCTTCTCAAGCCGTAGGAGCCTGCTCAGGGCAGCGTTGATGTACCCGCCTCTGGGCGACAGCAGCACCTTCCACGCGATGGCGCCGATGAAAGACGGGAGCATGAACGGGACGAGGAAAAGCAGCTTCATTGCCTGCTTGAACGGAAGGTCGGTCCTGGTGACGAGCCAGGCGAACAACACTCCCAGCGCCGTGGCAACGCCCGTTACGCCCAACGCGATCAGCAATGAGTTCTGAAGGGCCTTGTAGGTTTCCGGAGTCTTGATGATGAGTATTACATCTTTCGCGTTGAACTTGCCGTTCACGAAGAAGGCGTTCCAGAATATGAGGAGGACGGGTATGGCGACGACAATGACGAGAGTAAGGATGGAGAGGCCGAGGATGATCTCAGCGCCTCCGATGCGCCGTCCTCTCAGCTGTGCACGGCCCGCTGGGGCCGTGGGATGCACTCTGCCGCCAGCTGGCTTCGTAGTGGACATCACGACACCCCCTCCATCATCTCGTCTGGTCTGAACCATTTCACCTTGTGGAACCGGATCGAGCTTGTGGCGCCCTCGGGAAACACCAGGTCGTGCATTAGGGCCTCTCTGGTGTCTTGCTGCACACGAATCTCAGAAGCGCCCAGTCGAATGAGGTAGTCGAAGGTTGATCCGAGGTAGGTGACGCGACTCACGACTCCGGTTGTTTCGGATGGCTCCCGCATCAGTTCAATGTCGGAGGGACGGCAGCCTGCAACCAGCCGATTTCCGCCTCGCATGCCGTCAGGTATCGGGTAATCCACTGGGGTATCGGTCTTCTCTACGAATGCTCGTCCGCTGCGGATATCCACAGGGATGAAGTTTGAGACGCCCATGAACTTGAAGATGTAGCTATCCACTGGGTCCTCATAGATCTCCTCCGGCGTTCCTATCTGCCTTATGGCGCCTGTTCGGTCCATGATGGCGATGCGGTCGGAGAGTGCGAGGGCCACCTCTTGATCATGGGTGACGTACAGGATTGTCACACCCGTGTTCCGCTGAAGCTCCTTTATTTCGAACCGCATGTCCTCTCTGAGGTTGGCGTCGAGGTTGTTCAACGGCTCATCGAGGAGCATGATCCCGGGCCTCGATACGAGTGCGCGGGCGAGGGCCACCCGCTGTTGCTGCCCCCCAGATAGCTGGTAGGGAAGCCTGTTCTCCATGCCGCGGAGGCCGACTGTTGAGATCGCCTCCATGCTCTTAGGCATTGCCTCGGCCTTCGGGAGACGCTGAATCTGCAGGGGATAGATGACGTTCTGGAGTACCGTCTTGTGGGGCCATACTGCGTAGTCTTGGAATACTACTCCGATGCCTCGCTCCTCCGGCGGCAATGACATCCCCCTGGCGGCGCTGGCCACAAGCCTGTTGCCGATTTGGATCTCGCCTGTGCTAGGACGCTCGAATCCGGCGATCAGCCGCAGAATCACTGTTTTGCCGCAGCCTGATGGCCCGAGAAGTGTAAAACACTCACCATCGCGAATGGCAACGCTCAGATTGCTGATGACTGCTCGCTTTCCGTATTCTTTTGAGATGTTCTGAAGCCGGACTTCGGCCATCTCATTACCTCCGAATGCAATTGACGTTCCAGACCCGGGCATGCCTCCTGCCAGCTTGGACAGTGCTGGGCTGGCAGGAGGCATGCCCCACATTGCGATCAGGGCCTACTGTGAGAGTCTACTTGCCAGTCATTATCGTGGTGAATTTCTCTATGATAGCTTCCTTCCCGCTCAGCACCTTCTGGTAGTCGAGAGGCATGGCGCGCCTGACAGCTTCCTCAGGCGACACGAGGCCGACTCCACTGGGGATTGGGACGTCCTTACGGATGGGAAGTGTGAAGGAGCTGGCGATGATGGACTGGCCCTCCTTGGAGAGGAGGAAGTCCACGAACTTCTTGGCGGTCTCAAGGTTCGGGCTGCCCTTCAGCAGAGCGACAGGGCTGGGGATGACAAGCATCTTGTCAAGGTACGCGAAGCCAAGAGTGGCCCCATCCTGAATCTTGCTGATAGTGATGTAGTCGACGCCGATGCATGCTTTGAGGTCGCCGATGGCAGTGTCATCCACCACTTGCCCGGAACCCTGCCCCATCTTGGCGCCATTGGCCCGGAGCTTCTGCACGTATTCCCAGCCTAGGTTGTCGGCGATCATTGCCACGCTCACCATGGCAGTGCCGGAGATTGCGGGGTTTGCAATTCCGAATCCGTCTTTGTACTCGGGCTTGAGGAGATCATCCCAGGTCTTGGGAGGGGTCTTTATCTTGTTGGTGTTGTAGGCTATTCCGAGGGTCCCTAGCCGCGCGGGGGTGAAGTAGCCATCCGGATCCTTAACCGGGCTCACGATTGCGAGAGCTTCAGGCGATATGTATTTCTCGAGCACGCCTTGGCTCTTCAGCTGGTAGAAGTCTGGAATCTCGCTGGTCCACAGCACGTCGGCGGCGATGCGGCCTGCTTGACGCTCGGTGGCCAGCTTGGCCATGAGCTTTCCGGCGCCTGCCGAATAGTAGTCGAACTCAACATTGGGGTACTTCTTGACGAAAGCGTCGCGGATCTCGCCGATGAGGACTTCTTTCATTGAGGTGTACACCATGAGTTGGTCTTTCTTGGCGGCTGTTGTGGAGGTCACGAGGCTTCCGAGCACCAGGAGCGCGACAGCAAGGACGATGAGTTTCTTCACTACAATCCCTCCGTTTCAGAATTGGGTCACAGTGGTCTTGGGTCACAGTGGTCTTGGGGCACACGGTTTCGGGTCGCAGCGGTCTTGGGTCGCGAGTAGGCCGAGGAACGTGAGTAAGGCGATGAACGCGAATTTCCAGGATGATTGTAACCATGGATGAGGCCGGGAGTCATCGTACCACCGTACCTAGCTGCAGATATGTACCATGGTACTGGCTTCCGGCAATGAAAACGGGCGCAGAAGTTGATGGAAGGCAATGACCGTGTTAGACTTTTCATACCAAAAGGGAAGTGATATGTGTGTGATTGGAGGGCTAATCATGTGGAAGACCGCTCTTCTCTCCATCTCAGCCGTCGCGGCTATCGTGCTCCTTGCGACCGCAGCTCCTACGGCTCTGGCTTCATCTGGTTCTTCGATGGCATCTGGCGCCTCGGCTTTGCGGGATAGCTCGGGTGCGCCTGACGCTGCGGGCAGCGGTGAGCATGGCATCGTATCAGTTGGCAGCGGAAGCTACACAACAGTCCTGCCCAAAGGCCATTACGGGCCGCCGGGAGAGGCCTTCATAACAGAGAACATAGTAGGCGCGGTTCCCACCAACAAGTGGTGGAGCTCGGCTGCATGGACGGTATACTCGTTTCCGATGTACCCGCACCCCTTGACTGCGAAATGCACCCCCACCGGCCTGGAGCTCGGGTTCCCGGTTAATGCCCTCGATTGGGAGCGCGACGATGAGGTTGATGTGCTCATGGAGCACAGGGCGGATCTGGAGGTGAGGGGCGAGGGGATCGAGCCTGACGACGCTAGGGTCGACGGGTACAGTGACTGGGCAGTGGATATCAGGATGGCCGCAGGGCACAAGAGCATGACGGCTACTCTGGCCCACGGCAGCCCGTACGCCTTCTTCACCTTCAGCGGCGTGCGCCCTGCCATTCGGTTCGGCGCCGCACCTGAGGTGTGGTATGGCGATGCCAGCTGCCAGTGCCTAGGCATCACAGTGAACGGAAATTCCTACGGCCTATTCGCCCCGGCTGGGTCTACTTGGAATGGCCTGGGCGAGCGGGAACTGGTCTGTACCCCAGGGCATGGCGCCGACTACTTCTCGGTGGCAATCCTTCCCGACGGCAGCCCCAAAACGCTGAGTTACTTCAGCGAGCATGCCTACGCTTTCATCACGGACACGGCTGCCAACTGGGAGTATGACGAGGCCAGGAGTGAAGTGCGAACATCCTTTACTGTCACGACCGAGGCGAAGGAGGGAGCCAACACTCACACTATCATGGCATTGTACCCTCACCAGTGGCGTGACAACGCCTCCTTAGCACTGCTTCCAATGGAGTACCGCAGCATAAGGGGGAAAATGCGGGTGATAGAGGGCAACGCCTTCAGCACCTGCTGCAGGTTTACTGGGGTGCTGCCGTGGCTTCCCACGAGCGGTTTGGGCGCCCTTGAGCTTGCAGGCTACGTGGATGAGGCAGCAGGCGAGGGCGAACATATCCGGCTAGGACTGGGCAGCACGAAGCTCAATACATACGTTGTTGGAAAGAACCTGAGCCGCCTCGCGAACGTACTCCCCATTGCGGAGCAGGTCGGGAATGCGGAAGCGAAGGATGGCTTCCTTTGTGCCATTGAACGAACGCTTGAGGACTGGTTTTCGGTCTACTCTGGCAAGGCGGAGAACCTGTTCTACTACGACGGGAATGTGGGTGCGCTCATCGGCTACAACGCAGGATACGGGTCAAACACTGAGTTGAATGACCACCATTTCCACTATGGATACTACATATATGCTGCCGCCTCGGCGGCTCTGCGAGATCCGGATTGGGCCGATCAGAGCCGGTGGGGCGGGATGGTCATGGAGCTCATTCGCGACATTGCCAACTGGGACAGAACCGACTTGCGCTATCCCTTCCTCCGCGTCTTCGATCCTTACGCCGGGCATTCCTGGGCATCGGGGACGTCTCGATATATGTGGGGAAACAATCAAGAATCGTCGTCAGAAGCGATTAACGCGTGGGCAGCTCTGATACTCTGGGGCGAGGCAACCGGGAACAGGACCGTGCGCGACCTTGGAGTGTGCCTGTACGCAAGTGAGGTGGCGGCTGCCAAGGAGTACTGGTTCAACGTGCATGGCGACAACTTCCCGCCTGAATTCGAGAATGTCTGCTGCTCAATCGTCTGGGGCGGGAAGATCGTGCATACGACCTGGTGGACCGATAACCCGCCTGAGGTATTGGGCATAAACTGCTTGCCGATTACAGCCGCGTCGCTGTATCTGGGCCACGACCCGGATTACATCCTCAGGAACTACGGGGAGCTTGCGGCGAGCAGGATCAACACATGGCATGACATTGTCTACTCCTATCTGGCCATGGCCGATCCCGACATGGCGTTGGGCCTGTGGAAAGAGGGATTCACGCCGGAGTTCGGCGAGACCCGCGCCCACACCTTCCATTGGCTGCACAGCCTGGAGGCCTTCGGACGGCCCGACGCGCAAGTCACGGCCGACACTGCGCTCTACGCGGTGTTCTCGAAGGACGGTCGAAGGACATATGTGGCATACAACCCCGCTGACGCTGAGAGGTTGGTGCACTTCTCAGACGGAGCGGTCCTCACGGTTCAGGCCCGCGGGATGGCGGTGAGGACGGCGGATCTGGAGTAGCGAGAACCGTTCCAACATGCAGCGGCACTGACAGGTATATGCCCTCGCGCGCCGAATTCATGTCACGCAATGCCGCTCCGGTCGAAGTAGTGCTTTTCGGCAGAACAACTGCAGAACAACTAAGGAGGATGACCAATGCTAAGAAGACGTCCGATTTCCCTGCTTGCGTGTCTGTCCCTGGTCCTAGCCTTGACCATTGCGCTAGCAGCGCCAGTGCTCGGGGCTGCACAGGCGGAGACGGCTGCGCCAACTTCGAATCTCACCCGTGCGGGCGCTGCAACAATGCTTGTAGAGGCATTCAAGCTATCGCCAATCAGTCCCCTCATAGTGCCTGAAAAGGTGGAGAAGAAGTTCACCTACGCCGATAGCCTGCTCGCTATCGATGAATCGTTTGCTGTGCCGTCTGCGGACGACATCGTGGCGCATCCCGCTCTCAAGGATATCGAGGGCATTCTTAAGGTGCGCGCTCTTGCCGTGACAGACGGGAAATTCAGCCCCGATGCGCCCATTTCCAAGAGGGATTTCGCATTGGCAGTGGCCAGGATCGTTTTCGGTGTGGATGAACCCATCAACTATGTTGCCAGGGCTGCGCAGTACGGGGTTGATCTGAACCCTTGGATGACCGACAAGCCAGTCACGGAAGTGGAGGCCGCCGCAATTGTGGACTGGATCGTCGGAAACCCGGAATTCACGACCGTAACCATGCTGGTGACCACGGATATCCACGGCCACATCGAGCCGTTCCTGCCAGGGCAGTCGAAGCACGCCATAGGCGGGATGTCGAGGATGGCCAAGTTCGTGGAGGAGGTGCGCGGCCGCCAGCCGAACACCCTGCTTCTCGATGTGGGGGATGCGCCATACAACACTAACGTGACCAATCTCTTCGAGGGCAAGCCTGTGATGGAGATAATGAACTACATGGGCTATGACGCCATGTGCCTTGGCAATCATGATTTCGACTTCCCACAGCCCGTAATGGAGCGAAATGCGAGAGCCGCCAAGTTCCCGTTCCTCTCTGCGAATACCTATCGCGATGGGGAATATCCTGGCTTCCTCAAGCCATCGATCGTGAAAGAGGTTGCCGGCATCAGATTCGCAATCATCGGCCTTACCGATGATGAGAGCGCAGTTTACACCCATCCAAACAATGTAAAGGGCATCACCTTCAAGGACCACTTCGTCGCGGCCAAGGAGCAAGTCGATGCGGTTCGGGGCGCCGCAGATGTGGTTATCGCCCTGGCTCACCTCCACGGCGATAACCTCGTCCTGCCCGACAAGGTGCGCGGGATCGACATCGAGCTTGCCGGCGGAACCGATATCGTGGCCTTCCCTCAGAAGGTCGGGAACACCTGGGTAATCTCCTCGGGCAAGCACTCGGAACTCGTCTCCCAACTGAACATGAACTTCTTCGGGACGGAGTTGCTCGGGTTCAACTTCGGCCACGTTTTCATGACCGAGAACCTTCCTGAGGACGGGTGCGTGACGGACTTGGTCAGAAGGTACTCAGACGATCTCAACGCCAAGATGGGCGAGGCGATAGGGGCGACAGAGGTGTTCCTCGATGGTGAGCGAGGCACAGTGCGGCTGAAGGAGTCCAATCTGGGCAACCTGGTTGCAGACAGCCTTCGGGACATCACCGGGGCCGACATCGCTCTGCAGAACGGCGGAGGGGTCAGGGCCAGCATAAACGTGGGCCCCATAACTCTCAAAGACGTGTACACAGTCCTTCCATTCGACAACAGGGTCGTCATGATCGAAGCTACTGGGAAGACGATATGGGAAGCCCTCGAGAACGGCGTGGCCTCCTATCCGTCGGCCGCCGGCGCATTCCTGCAGGTGTCAGGTGTAGAATATACCTTCGATGCGGCCGCTGCGCCTGGCAAGCGCGTGGTTGCCGTAACAGTGAATGGGCAGCCAATCGACTTGGGCAAGACCTACAAGGTGGTCGCAAATGACTTCCTCACAGGCGGCGGAGACCACTACGATATGCTGAAGAGTTGCAGGATACTGCTGGACACCAAGCTCTACCTTCGAGATGCGATGCGGGAGTACGTAATCAAGGTGAACCCGGTATCGCCTGGGCTTGAGGGAAGGATCACCGTACTGAACGAGCCGGTGAAGTAAGGTTGCGATGGCGCCGGATCGAGACCTGTCGTGAATGGCGCCCCCAGGCCTCGATTGGCCTCGGGGCGCCATTCACGCTCTTAGGTGTGGCCCGAGAGGTGGAAACTAGCTCATGGCGAATGGACATAAGATGGACCTTCTTCACAGAATCGCCGTGGTAGCGATTGGGCTGTTTATCGTCAGTGTGGGCGGCGTCTTGTTCATCAGGGCTGGCCTCGGCGTTGACCCAGTCACGGTGCTCACTCAGGGCGTCGCGAAGGTTCTTGGGGTCCAGATCGGCACTTCGAAACAGATTCTGAGCCTGCTTACTGTCGCAGTCGTGTTTGTCTTCGACCGGCGCATCCTGGGTTTTGGAACGGTCATGGATGCGGTGCTGGTCGGTCTGTACATTAACATCCTCCTCAGACTGATTCCAGACGCGGGCGCCCCTATCGCATCATGGATCATGCTGGCGCTGGCTATCCCTCTCATTGGCGCGGGCGTCGCAATCTACATGACGGGCGATCTGGGTGATGGGGCGATTGAAGCAATGATGATGCTGATCCATGACCGACTGGGAGTGGAGATACGCTGGGCGCGCGTGGGAATGGATGTGGCCTCCGTGGCGGTGGGAGCTGCCCTCGGAGGGTCAGTCGGCATTGGCACGCTGCTTGGCGCGGTTCTGACAGGGCCTGTTGCGCAGAAGGCGATACAGCTCCTGAAACGGGCACATCGGTGAGATCATCCGTCCTTGTACTATCGAGGATGGTGTTTGGAAGGAGAAGTGGGTTTACATGGCTGAGCACTGTTGTTCAGGGCGCTCGGGCGGCGATTCCCAACTTCGCGATGCGTTGATCAATGAGTTCTGCGAGATGGCTCGGATCGATGCGGAATCCGGCCATGAGGGCGCCATTTCGGAGTTGGCCAAGGCAAAGCTCAGAGAGCTCGGATTCGACGTGATTCAGGACGATGCCGGGCGGAAGTTCGGCGGAGAGGCAGGGAATGTGATCGGAAGGCTGCCCGGTGCTCGAGGGAGCGCTCCGATTATGCTCTGCGCCCATCTGGATAGGGTCGTTCCTGGCAGGGGCGTGAAACCGGTGGTCAAGGGGGATCTCCTAGTCTCCGGAGGGGATACTGTACTGGCTGCTGACGACCTCTCTGGGGTAGTAGGGATTCTTGCAGGCGTCAGGCTGGCAAAGGCCGTCAGGGCCGACCTTCCCCCGATTGAAGTGGTGTTTACCGTCAGTGAAGAACGGGGGCTTTCGGGCGCGAGCAACCTCGACTACTCTGCCGTGACGTCGAGAAGCGCCTACGTTCTGGATTCCTCAAGTCCAGTGGGGACCGTTATTCTCTCAAGCCCCACTCATGTAGGGCTCGACGTGACCGTGATCGGGCGCGCAGCCCACGCCGCTGTGAATCCGCAGGACGGGCTCAGCGCCATACAGGTGGCAGCCCATGCCATCGCCCAGATACCTTTCGGATGGGTGGATGAGCGCAGCACCGCGAACATTGGGATCATCTCCGGCGGCTCCGCCACGAACATCGTATGCGAGCAGGTTGCTATCAAGGGCGAAGTCCGCTCCTTGGACGGTGCACGGGCATCGGAACTTGCAGAGGAGTACGGCAGACGCTTCCACGATACCGCTGCCCGCTTTGGCGCCACCGCGAGGGTTGCTGCCGAATTGCACTACCGAGGCTACAGCATCCCAAGGGATGCTGCAGTAGTGAAGCGCGTGCACGAGGCCATACGCAAGATAGGACGAGAGGCCGCTTTCGAATCGACGATGGGCGGGAGCGATGGGAACATATTCAACACCCGCGGCATTGAGACCGTCGTCCTTGGCACAGGCGCCGAGCAGGTCCATTCCACCCGCGAGACCCAGTCCATAAGCGAGCTCGTGACAACGGCCGAGCTTGTCAGGGAGATCATCCTGGCTGGATGATCTCCCTGAGTTGATTATCAGAAGGAGTTCGTCGCCTCATGCCACCTAAGTCATACAAGCGATTGTACCAGTCGTTGCCTGCAGGGTTCATCGAAAGCATGGCGGAGCAGTATGGGCCGCGCGAACTAGATGCAATCCTGGATGGATTCATGTGCAAGCGCCCTGCAACTCTACGTGTGAATGCCCTCAAGGCCGATGTCCGTGAAGTTATGGAAGCCTTCCGCAAGCAGGGCGTGAAACATGAGCGAGCACAGTGGTATGCTGATGCCCTCATAATAAGGAACAAGCGGGAGCGGGACTTGGAGCAGAATGAGCTGTACACCGATGGAAGGGTGTATCTTCAGAGCCTATCCAGTATGATTCCTCCCCTCGTGATGCAGCCTAAACCCGGCTGGCGCGTGCTGGACTTGACTGCCGCTCCGGGGAGCAAGACTACGCAGATCGCCGCGCTCATGGGAAACGAAGGCTACATCCTTGCGAATGAGCTCAATCAGATACGCGGGGAGCGCCTGAAGTTCAACATCGCGAGGCAGGGCGCTTTCATCGCGGAGGTGCGCATCGGAGATGGCAAACGGCTTGAGCCCGATCTCGCGGCCTCGTTCGACGCTGTGCTGTTGGATGCGCCATGCAGCGGGGTCGGGCTCTTCTCAGCCGACAGCCCTGTGACCTTCCGGGCGTGGTCGCCGAGGAACGTCGGGAGCCTTGTCAAGGAGCAAAGGAGCCTTCTCAGAACCGCTGCCTGGGCTCTCAGACCAGGTGGAATCCTGATCTACTCAACGTGCACGCTGACCTCGGAGGAGAACGAGCAGAACGTGGCCTGGGCGCTCTCGAAGCTAGGGGAGGTGGCCGTGCTCATGCAGGAACCCGTGGATCTTGAGATCACTGGCGCTGGCGTGAGCACTATTCGCCGCGATGGGTGCCTGCTAGTTCTGCCATCCGAGCTGTATGAGGGGTTCTTCGTGGCGAAGATGCGCAAGCGAGCTTGATACTAGCGATCGTGCAGAGGCGCAGGGTGCGGAAGCGCGCAAGGTTCGAAAGAGTGCAAGGTGCGGAAGCGCGCAAGGTTCGGAGGTGGGCAGAGACTCATGGAATGGACCAGCATCAGAGGCATCATGGCGGCCTTGACCCCTCTGGGAGTTGCAGTTGGCATTGCGATGGCTGGAAGTTCATTTCTGGTGTTCATCTTGCTCGGCTTCGGCGCTGGCGTCGACTTGGGCCGCGTGCTCGGCGGCATCAAGGGTTCAGCTCTGGGGCCGAGTCCGACTCGCACACGTTTCGCGATTTGGGCCGCGGGCGCCCTATGCGTAATGCTAGGAGCTGCGGCCTTCGCCCCCTCAATAGCTAACGTGCAGATTCCGGCGCAGGCGCGTGCCAGCGCTTGGGGGGTGCGGAATATCGCTTCCGCTGATCCGCTAGTCCTCTCCATTCCGGCTCTGCTCCTCAGCGGATTCGTTCAGGAGCCGACGAAGCTGGTCGTGGCGGTTATCGGCTCCTGGGTTCTCATCGCGGCGACAGGTGCGGGTACTGGTGCGAATGCGAATGCGAATGCGGGTGCGGATGCGAATGCGGGCGCGGATGCGCCGCGACTCGGCAACGCCAATGCCAGCCCCAACCCCAGCCCCTCAGCCATTCGGGTTAGCCTGCGCGCGAGAGCCGTGTCGGGCCTTCTGGCCGGGGCCGGATATGGCGGGATGGAGGCCGCAGTGGTTCTGTCCTTCGCCTTCGCGGCGTCCCAGGGAAAGCCCTTTCCCTGGGTGGTTCTGCTCGAGCGAGTGAGTGCGCTTCTCCTCCATACCGGTCTTCCCGCAGTAGCCATGGTCCGTTGGGCATCTAGCCCATGGGCTGGGCTCGCAAGCCTGGTATGCGTTTCACTTGTTCATGCCGGCGTCAACTACGTCACAGTGCCGCTGGGCCTAGGCATACTCAAGATCGCTGCTGCAGAAGCTATCATTATGGCGTCGTCAGTGGGGATCGCCATCTACACAATGTGGCTCTTGAGAGGAGTTGGGCGCTACGAATAATGCAGGCCGCAAGAGGGGAATGCCGGCAGCAGCCACGATACTGATCATCGCGGTCGCAGCTCTAGGAGTCTGGGCGATTGCCAGATCACGGATGGGTGGGCCCGCTGCGCTGTTGTTCACGCCACCATGGAGTGAAGGCGAGGTCAGCACGCTCGAGATACGCAAAGACGGCGTCGTGTTGGGCCAGTGGGAGATGAGAGTGGAGGCGCGCGGCATTGAGACGGCCCTGGTGTCGGTGATGAAGGCCGAGGCCTCGGAGGAGACGGCTGCCGTGATCGTGAACCCCGCCACTCTCGTGCCGAGCCGGACCGAGTTTGAGGAGAAGTCAGCCCAGGGACAGGCGACCTACATCGCTGAGTACGGCCCCAGCGACGTCGTGATCAGCGCGCAGACTCCCAATGGGCCACAGGAGGCGAGGATGAAGCTTCCGAAGCCACCGTATTTTGATAATGAACAGATGGTAATGGTCCTGAGGGCTTTGCCCCTGGCTATGGGCTTCAAGGCCACGCTCAACGACATCATCACGAGAGCGGCATCGAAGGACACCGTCGAGGTGGAGGTAGTGAAGAAGGAGACGGTGGACGTTTCGGCGGGCTCCTTCGAGGCCTGGGCAGTGCAGTTCAGGGGAACGGGTCAAACGGCCTGGATAGCTGTGGATCCCCAGCGGCAGTTGGTGAAGTATGAGAACACGAGGGCAGGCACTGTGTCGGAGCTAACGAAGTACAGCGGGGGGCAGCGGCAGTAGCTGAGGCAGGGGTCTGGCAGTGTGCCAGAGGCAGGAGGCAGCGGCAGTAGGATAGCATGCCAGAGGCAAGAAGCCCACTATGCGGCTCCTTGCCGGCGGCGTCCATCGGACAACGCCCTCGCCACGCGCCGCGCGCTGACGTCGACGTCGACATCGACATCTGCAGCGTGGGCGAGTTCCTACACATAGGGCAGGCGCCGACCGCAGCGAATTCGCGAGGCAATATCGGATTCTCACCTATGAGCATCGCACCGCGATCAATTGCTCAAAACTGAGGTGTTCGAGGCGGGTTCACGCTCATTATTGAGAAACTCGTCGATTTCGCCGGCGCCGGGTGCCTGGAGCGAAAGCCTCACGGGCACGCCTCACAGGCACGGCTCAGAGCTCACAACGCCCATAGCAGGAGTGAAAGTAAGTCGCTACCTGGTGCGGCCAGTCGCTGGAGCGTTGATTCTGGCGTCACGGCCGCAGATTCTCATTTATGAGCAACGCACCGCCATCAATTGCTCAAAACTGAGGTGTTCGAGGCGGGTCCAAGCTCATTATTGAGAAACTCGTCGATTTCGCCGGCGCCGGGCGCCTGGAGCGAAAGCCTCACGGGCACGCCCCGGAGTTCACAACGCCCATAGCAGGAGTGGAAGTAAGTCGCTACCTGGTGCGGCCAGTCGCTGGAGCGTTGATTCTGGCGTCACGGCCGCAGATTCTCATTTATGAGCAACG
>JAYFQW010000008.1 GCA_034926675.1 Clostridia bacterium
CGCGCGCAGTGTCGCCAATCTCGCCGGAACGCGCGTTTGGAGAGTCTCAATGCTGGTTTCATCGACATGATCGACGTTTCAATGTCGATTTCATCGACATTGACCTCCACACTCCGGGGTTCAAGGGGTTGAAGCGATCTCATGTCAATGCCGGAATCGCCGGCATAGCTTCCATATACGAGTTTATGGTCGCCCGGACAGATGAACAGATCCTCGCTTGCATTCCAGAGGGCACGTTTGTCCGAGCTTACGCCGATGTCCCACATGCGTCTGTGTCCCATATTCGGCACCCTGACGGCACAGGGTTGAAGGTTTTTTCAGCCGATTAGCAGGCCTGCGAATGGAAAGTGATTCCTTTACGGTCTGAATGAGTCGGATAAGGTCTGGAACGGGCGAGTGATCGAGCAACTGGTAAGTCAACTCACCGACAATCTGACGGAACTGGTGTATGTGGCCGATCCGGCTAGCGAGCAAATAAGCCTTTAGCTGGTCACTCTCCAAATGCCTGCTTGCCATGTGTTACATGCGGAACGTGAGCTCTTGCGTGACATGCCCCATCTTTCGCACCATTGATGACATAGAGGTGAAGGTTTTTGAACCGGTTGACAGGCCTGCAAATGGAGACAGCTCCCTTGTACTCTTGGCGTGGTGAGGCCGGTGACCGCAGGCGCGACTTCTCTGATCGCCGCCATGGCGAAGGAATTGGCCTGGCCGACATAATCGATAGATGCTGCGAATGGGACCGGACGAGATGCATAGTCTCGCCTGGACAGGCCGTCGAAGCCTTGGCAATCCGCATCCTCTCGGATCAGAAGGCGCTCTACCGTGTCGAGGAGTTCTACGAAGGCAAAGACGTAGAGGCGCTCTTCGGCGCAGGCGGAAACAGGGTTCTTGGGGAGGCGATCTCCTCCGCGCTTAAGGCGCATGACGTCGCGGTGGGTTCGGTTCACCTCGATACGACAAGCCTCTCAGTGTGTGGAGAGTATGAGAATCAGGACTGCGAGAACGCCATCCAGGTGGTCCTCGGATACAGCAAGGATCGGAGGCCTGATCTAGAGCAGACCAAGTTCGGAATCGGAGTGACTCGCGTTTGACGTCTGTCTACATGAGCAATTCCAATCGGGTATAATGAACTCGACGACCTATCCATGTCAGAGTGTGCCCGACGCCGCAAGTGGGCAAGAACCCATTCGGAAGGAGGTAGTGGTATGAGCATGGTTGAAGTCAGTGAGCAGGTCTTGAGTTGGGCGCTGAATCGCGCCAATCTCACTGAGGACCATCTTGTGAACAAGTTTCCAAAGATCCATGAATGGATTTCCGGAACAAAGCAGCCCAGCCTTAAGCAGCTCGAACGCCTTGCGCAGACCACTCGCACACCACTCGGATACTTCTTTCTGGATGAGCCGCCCGAGGAAAGCCTGCCGATTTCCCACTTTCGAACTCTGGACGATGGGATGCCGAGTCAACCCAGCCCCGACCTAATAGAGACGATCCACACAATGCAGAGTCGCCAAAATTGGATGCGAGAGTCTTTCATAGAAAGGGGTCAGGAGTCGCTGCCTTTTGTGGGATCGGTTCATATGGGTGAAGATCCAAAAACGATCGTGGAAAGCATGCGCCATGCATTGGGCTTCGAAGCGGGCTGGGCTGCATCGTATTCGAATTGGAGTGAGGCTTTGCGCGCTTTGCGAGAGGCCATGGATGAGATTGGAATTCTGGCCGTCGTGAACGGAGTTGTGGGGAATAATACCAATAGAAGACTCTCCCCAGATGAGTTTCGCGGATTTGTCCTGGTGGATGAGTACGCCCCCTTGTTGTTCGTGAACGGCAGAGACAGCAAGGCGGCGCAGATGTTCACGCTTGCCCATGAGCTAGCTCATGTTTTCTTTGGCAGCAGCGCTGCTTTTGACCTACGCGGCATGCAGCCGGCCAAGGATCCCATGGAGAAAGCCTGCAACCGTGTAGCCGCCGAGTTTCTTGTGCCAGAAAGTGAGTTGCGACGAATCTGGCCGTACGTTCAGAGCAATCCAGAACCACTTCAAGCGGTTGTCTATCAGTTCAAAGTGAGTACGCTCGTCGCAGCGCGCCGAGCGTTGGATCTGTTACTGATAAGCAAAGATCAGTTCTTCAAGTTCTATAATTCGTACCTAGATGATGAACGCAGAGTGGCTGATGGCAAAGAGAGCGGCGGAGATTTCTATGTGAACCAGAGTCTGCGTGTCGGGCGAAGATTTGCTACGGAAGTCGCTAATGCTGCTGCAGAGGGCCGATTGCTTTACTCCGAAGCTTATGATCTGACAGGGCTGCATGGAAACACATTTCATCGGTATATAAACTTGATCGGGATGGATGGAGTATAGCGATGGAGTGTCCAGTCTATGTCCTTGATTCCAACGTTTTCATACAGGCGGTGCGTCAGTACTATGCGTTTGATCTCGTTCCAGACTTCTGGGAAGGGTTGATTTGGCACGCCAATGAGGGAAGAATACAGAGCATTGACCGCGTCAGAAAGGAATTGGAGAAAGGGAAAGATGAGCTCTGGAGTTGGGTGCGTGATCATTTCAGCCACGCGTTTGCCTCTACAGATGATGAGGATGTCATAAGAGTGTACAGGGATATCATGGGGTGGGCACAACGACAGCCCCGGTTTACCTCCGCGGCTAGATCAGGTTTTGCCAACGGGGCAGATGCTTGGCTGGTTGCATATGCCAAGGCAAGGGAATGTGTTGTCGTGACTCATGAAACGTCGGATCCGAAGAGCAAGACACGGGTGAAGATTCCGGATGTATGTGATGCTTTTGGAGTGCCTTTTACGAACACATTTGACATGTTGCGCGAGCTAGGCGGATTGGGCAACCAGGTTGCTGCAACGAGTGATGACCTTTGACTGACCGCTGCGTTCGATGGTCATGTACTGTCTACCTACGGCATATGGGCTATTGCCCGCATAGCTGAGGCGAAGATGCATGAACAGAAACGCGCGGCATGAGGGCACGAGCGTCAAGCTGCATGGTTGCTGATCTTGGCTGCTCATCAAGCAGGGATAGGATTCTGGAGCGCCATTGGCCCGAATTCCAGGAGGAAGACCGCGATGAGTATGCACGTTACTCCAACCAATCACCCGCCTCCGTGCAGGATCAACTGCCATCGGAGGCGATCGACACCAGCACCAGTGTAAGCTGGTCCTGCCCATTGTCAACCACATCGTATGGCGCCAGGCGCGCCGTGTCGGACGCAGCCCACAGCAGATCTCCTGCTCCCAGGCTACATGTTGAGGCATTAGGCAGCGAGAACATTGCATGCCCATGCCAGCAGTAGGCCAGGGCATGCTGCGCGGTGTCTTCCGGTCGCCAAGTAAGGCGCTCTCCGGGCGCGAGGACGATATGGGTCAGACGTCCGGCCCAACCTGTGGCAAGCATCAGGTTGAAGTCTGTTGCCAGCCCATAGCTGATCATAGGCGTTTCGCCCTGAAAGACGTGCTGTTCGCCCGGATGCAGCACTACTTCCAGGCCAGCGGCTGGCCGTAGGCGAAGCTCACCCGCCAACAGAAGCAGGCGCCGCTCGTAGCCGGGCAAGCGTGTGAACTCACTAGTCATGACGGCCACTGTGGCTGAGCTCACGCGCCAGGCGAAATCCCGAGCCGCGTAATGGCTGTGGAGAGGGAAGATGGCCAACTCGGTCGTTTCGCCGCCACTCCAGGTACTGATGCGGTGCTCGTCTCGGCGCACCACGCGCACATCTGCGAACATGCTGCAGCCTCCTATTGTGATTCGGAGAGCAGGTTACCGACACCTGACCCCCTACGGCTGAGAAACCCTTCATCCTGTGACGTCAAGGGTGCTGAATACCGACTGTAGTTAGAGCAAAATCCAATTTCGTCAGAAACGAAGAAGGAGACAAGGGAATGGTGTCGAAAGATAGCACTAAAATTAGTTGGGTTACTAAACAAACCAAAGTAGCCCCGCTGTGTTGAGGTAGTGTTCCATGGAGATGAGTGGACGCGTAGACTGGCTAATGCCTGTTCAAACAGGGAATCAGGGATTCGTGAAGGGCCTAAACAAGGCTATAGTGCTCAACGCCATATGGAACCAGCCCGACATATGCCGTGCAGAGATCTCGAGGCTATCGGGGCTGAACCGCGCGACAGTCTCTAGCCTGGTCGAAGAGTTGATTGCAGATGGGTATGTAGTGGAAAACGGAATGGGCGAATCGGCTCTTGGCAGGAAACCGGTGATGCTCCAGGCCAATCCCAACGCATGTTTGATGGTGGGTGTGGATCTGGGAGTGGACTATGCCAAACTCGCCATGGCCGATTTCACCATGAAGGTGCTGGCCACAGAAACACTGCCCATTGGCGAAGATCCACGTCATGAAGACGTAGTTAGCGGAATCAACGCGTGCATTCGTCAGTTCGTTGAAAGGGCTCCTGCGACAGTACGGGGGCTGGCGGGGATCGGGTTGGGAGTGCCTGGCCTTGTGGATTCCGACAGAGGCGTGCTTGCTTTCGCCCCTAACCTGCATTGGGAGAACGTGCCGCTGAGGGAGCTTGTTCAGTCTCAATTCCACGTTCCAGTGTTTGTTGACAATGAAGCAAATGCAGGCGCCATAGGAGAGAAGTGGTTTGGAGCAGGGAAGGGCGCTCAGAACATGATCTACTTCAGCGCCGGCATAGGAATCGGAGCGGGGATCTTCGTAAATGGGGGGTTGCTGCGCGGTTTCAGAGGATACGCGGGTGAGGTCGGCCATTTCACTGTGATCCCGGGCGGGCTCCAGTGCGGTTGCGGCAACCATGGCTGCTGGGAAACGGTGGCATCGGAAAGCGCCGCGATACATCGGGTCAAGTCATCCATTAAGGCTGGGCGACAAACGCTCTTGCAGGAGGCCATTTCTTCGCGGCGCAGCCATAGCAGCGGTTGTCGCCTTACCGCGGATGACCTGCTTGAAGCCTGCGAGAAGGGCGATGCAGTGGCGATTGAGGCTTTGAAGGAGACGGGACGAAGCCTTGGAACTGGCATTGCCGGTTTCGTAAACGCTTTCAACCCTGAACTAGTGATTGTGGGCAACTCCATGGGCCGCATGATGGGTTTCGTATTGGAAGAAGCAGAACGGGAAATGCGCAAACACGCTCTAGTGCAGCTTGCCGACGGCTTGCAGCTTGTGCCAGCGATGCTAGGGGCAGACGCATGTGTCATCGGAGCAATATCTATGGTTCTCAATCAGATCCTAAGTCTTCCAAACATATACTCATAGTGTGCATCGTGCATGCTGTCAAAGGGGGATAACGATCCAATGCAGAGTCGAGTCAAGAATAGCGTCGGGATATGGGCCTTTGGCCATAATGCCACACGTTTCATGCCGTCAGGCTATCATCCTGAGGCCCATGCTGAGGCTATGCCCGACAGGGTTCGCAGAGTAGTTGATTCACTGGGCGATCTAGTTGATGGATACGAGTTTCACTATCCAGGAGAGGTAGACGAGAACACCATTGACAAGGTCATGGATGTGCTTCGCCCGGCAGATCTCTATGCGGTTGCACTTGGGTTGTTCTCCAATCCTAGATATGCGTCGGGCTCATTCATCAATCCTGACCCTGCCATCCGCAAGGAATCAACCGAGATTGCCAAGAGAGGTGTAGACCTAGCAGCGTCGGTTGGCGCCAAGTTTATTATCTGGCCGGGCGGCGAGGGGTACAACTATTCGTTCCAGATCAGGTACGGTCAAGTATGGGATCATTTCGTATCTGCCATAGCCGAGATTGTGGCCCATGCCAATGAGCGCGGCGTAACGGTTCTTTTGGAGCACAAGAACTCCGAACCCGCGATGAGGATACTTATGAGGGACATCGGCATGACGATGTTTGTGATTCGCAAAGTCAAGGAGTTGGGAGTCAACACCGACAACCTCAAGATAAACATGGACTGGCAGCATCTGATCATGAATGGTGAGCCTCTTGCTGAATACGCTGCTTTGCTTGCCAAAGAGAACCTGCTCGGTCACAACCATGGGAACTCTGGCTGGGGCACATTTGATGACGACAACATGGTGGGGTCGTCTTTCTTCATGCAGACCCTTGAGTTAGCCCTAGAGCTGCGCAGGAATGGCTACGGCGCCAATGGCGAGCGAGTGGGATTCGATCTGTTCCCATACACGGAGGACCAGATTGAGGCAGTTCGCCAGAACGTGTACCAGTGGGAGTTCATAGACTCACTGGCTGCGCGAGTTGACTCCGACACGCTTGCTCGAGCACAGGAAGCACACGATGCCGTAGGCGGAAGCAAGATAGTGTTCAGGGCCTTGGGCCTCGACAACGAATTCGTCAAGTCGGTTCACGCAAGCCGGAGCCGAGGTTAGGTGGGCGAAGTGGACGGGTTTTTGGGTATTGATGTGGGAACCACCGGCGTCAGAGCCATCGTCATAGATGTAGAAGGCAAGGTGGCAGCAGAGGGGAAGGCGGATCACGCACTGCACATTCCCAGGCCAAACTGGGCGGAGCAGGATCCCGCCGATTGGTGGAACGCAACCATCAGAGCTGTGCATGCCTGCATCGAGCGAGCATCGGCCGTTGATGGGGGGCGTTTGCCTCGGGTCATGGGAATCGGTCTCACAGGGCAGATGCATGGCACGGTATTCCTCGACGCCGATGGTGAAGTCCTCCGCCCGGCCATGCTCTGGTGCGATCAACGTACCGATGAGCAGTGCAGTGAGATCGAGGAGCGTGTTGGAGGCCGGGAAGCCTTGGTAGAACTCACGTCAAACAAGGCGATCAACGGCTTTTCAGCTCCAAAGATCTTGTGGGTGAAGAAGAACGAACCCCACGTTTACGCGCGAACTCGCAAGGTGCTTCTGCCAAAGGACTACGTTCGTTACAGAATGACAGGTTCAATGGCGACCGACGTATCTGACGCTTCCGGCACTCTGCTGTTCGATGTGGCAAACAGAAAGTGGTCGTCGCAGATGCACGCCGCATTGGGGATACCGGAATCATGGATGCCCGACTGCGCTGAATCGCCTGAGATCGTGGCCAGAGTCACACATGAGGCCAGTCAGGCACTGGGAATCCCAGCGGGTACGCCTGTGGTTGCTGGCGCAGGCGACCAAGCGGCGGGAGCAGTGGGCAATGGTATCGTAACCACGGGAGCGGCCTCATGTGCCTTGGGCACCAGCGGGGTCGTGTTCTGGCACTGCGATGAGCCTGTGTTCGACCGCCAGGCGCGGCTGCACTCGTTTTGCCACGCGATCCCTGGCAAATGGCACCTTATGGGCGTAACTCTGGCTGCAGGAGGTTCGTTGAGATGGTTCCGCGATACGTTGTGCCAGGAGGAACTGCTTCGAGCTGGCGCAACTGGTGAAGATCCATATGACCTGATGACGGCTGAGGCCCAAAAGGTCGAGCCGGGCAGCGAAGGATTGCTGTTTCTGCCATATCTGGCGGGCGAACGCACACCCTACACCGACGCTAACGCGAGGGGAGCGTTCGTAGGGTTGTCGCTGCGACACGGCAAGGCGCATATGACTCGCGCCGTGCTGGAAGGCGTAGCCATGAGCCTGAGGGACTGCGTGGAACTGGCAAGAGAAGTGGGTGTTGAGGCTGATGAGATACGCGTCACTGGCGGCGGAGCAAGGAGCGAGCTATGGCGAGAGATACTGGCGGCCACGATGAACACGGCTGTCAACATCACATCAGTTGATGAAGGGCCAGCCTATGGAGCCGCCATACTGGCAGCTGTGGGTGTGGGAGCCTTCAGCTCAGTGGAACAGGCCTGCAACAGCCTTATCCGCGTTTCAAAGAGCGTGCGAGCTGATGACAATCAGGCCAAAGCCTACGATGGGATCTACTCGCTGTATCGACCGCTCTATGGGGCGTTGAAGCCGTTTTTTGAGGATTCGGCACACATGTTTGGAAGGCCCTAAGGGGCCATTGGAGGTTGCTGGCGATTGCCCGGGCACATGAAGTACAGGGTCGAGGCAATGCAAGGCTATTGGTTGGGATATAAAACAAACTAAGTATCCAGCATACTGCCTTGGCAATTGTCAGCACATTCTTAAGGGAAAGGTGATGATGCTGCAGGGTTGGGGATCTAGCATCGGGCGCCTCGTTCTCCGGTATGGTTAGGTGTCTGGGTGGGTAGGAGTCTACCAGAAGCTCGACATCGGAACAAGACTAAGACATGAGGAGGATCCGTAAATGCGCAAGTTGCTTACAATCGTAATGACTGCTGTTCTTGTTGTGACCATCGCGACGATGGGCTTCGCGGCGAAGAAACCCGTGATCGCCTTCTCACAGTGCGCCATGAACCACCCCTGGAGAGTGGCCATGACCAACGACATCAAGTTCTGGGCCGAGAAGCTCGGAGTAGAGCTGATATGGAACGACGGCGAGTGTGACGCAGCAGTTCAGCTCACCAAGGTGAGAGACTTGCTGCTCAAGAATCCCGACGCCCTGATCATGTCGCCGTTCCAGGCCGCGGCGCTCGATCCAGTCAAGAAGATGTGCGACGAGAAGGGAATACCGTTGATCTGCATCGACAGAAGTATCGAATCGAAGCCTGGCAGCGGCAAGTACGTTGCGTTCATCGGCAAAGACAACCTCCAGATCGCTGAAGAGTTGGGCAAGTTCGTTGCTGAGTCCCTCAAGGATACCTACGGGCAGTACAAGGGCAACATCGTGGAGATCCAGGAGATGATCGGCTCGTCGGCGACCATCGAGAGGTTCCAGGGCTTCAGAAACGCGATCAGCAAGTACCCCAACATCAAGATAATTGCCAGCCAGACCGGCAACGGCAACAGGGCTGACGGTACCAAGGTCATGGAGAACTACTTGGAGCGCTTCCCCAAGGGTAGCATCGATATCGTGTACACCCACAGCGACGAGATGGGCCTTGGTGCTCTGCAGGCCATTAAGGCAGCTGGCAGAACCGAACTGATCGGGCGCCTTGTCACCATAGACGGCCAGCGTGCAGCCATCAAGACCGTCGTGGACGGGGAGCATCTAGCCATTTCCGACTACGCGCCCCACTTCGGAGAGGCCGCGATCAAGACGGCTCTGGATTACCTGGCGGGCAAGCCCGTGCAGCCAGTGCAGATGCTGAAATCGAACTTGTACCAAATGAAAACACCTGCTGGCAAGTCGTTCACCGTGAACTACTACAACAGGATGCTGGCAGAGGATCTGTTCTACTAGGCATCAGCTTGGGGGGCCATAGCCCTGGGCTTCGGCCCCCCTTCTAGACTCTGCGGGCCATATAGACTAAGGGATTGAGGTAGTGAGCATGCGATGCGCTTCATCACGCGTGATACTTGTGATAGGTGTTGCGCTGATCATGTCGATGTGCGGGGTGGCCGTGGCGGATGACGCTCCCGAGATTCCCATCCCCACAACTGACATTTCAAGATTGGGCCCAGAGGATCTGGAGACAAACTACTATGGGTTGATCGTCGAATGGACCCAGAAGGCTTCACTGGCCGACAACGTTTCAGTTGAAGTGTGCTATGTAGATCCCAAACTGGCTCTGGCCTCAGCCGTAGTTGAGGGTGAGGTGAGCGAAGACAATCTTCGGGAGTACACAGCATTGCTAGAGGAATCATACGCAGTACAGACTCCCTTCAGAATCAGGCTATCGCACGGCAGCGACACGCAGAAACTTGACATCAGCGCGTGGGACTTGACTGTTAGGAACGACAAGGGTGCTGAGTTCGGCCTGGTTGATGTTTCCGGAGGAGAGCCTGAGCTCCGAACCAGTTACAGCCGGGGAACCTACTATCAGGCTGAGTACAACGCGGCTTTCTCCACTTCAGGAGAGCAGTTCATAACCTCCGACACCGAGTGGATATCAGTGGCTTTTTCAAAAGATGGCGTCAATCACGAGTTGAAGTGGGATTTCAGCAGCGGCGTTGCTGCGGAGGAGTCCTACGTGTTCGAAAATGCCGTCAAGAGCGTGACTGTAGGTTTGCTCGTGCTTGTTTGCCTGGCGTTGATCGTCACCCGACCAAGAACTGAGCACAAGGGGGATGAGTGTCGATGTACGAGAGACTGAGAGCTGCTCTGAATGAGCGAAAGGACGAGTACCTCAACTATCTCCTGGAGTTGCTATCCCGTGATACTCAGGTCATAGGCCATGGTATACAGGGCGGACGCGAGAAAAACGGCCAGGACTATCTTGAGAGCTTGCTCCAGAGCATGGGGGCGGATGTGGTTCGCGAACCCCTTGAGGAGAGTCTGGTTCAAAGGGGAATTGCGGAATACCAGGAGGGGAATCCCGATCACAACTATGACGACCGTTACAACCTTGTAGCCAGCTTCAAGGGGTCGGCAGGCGGCAGGTCGCTGATGTTCAACGGCCATGTTGATATCATGCCTCCAGGCGACTTGTCCTTGTGGCACAGCGACCCGCTCAAGCCTGAGATTAGAGATGGGATGCTGTACGCGCGCGGAGTGGCCGACATGAAGGCAGGGCTCATGGCAAGCGTACTAGGTGTGAAGCTTCTGCAGGATGCAGGCGTCGAGCTTCCTGGCGACGTTACCCTGCTATCCGTCGTGGATGAAGAGGGCGGGGGCAATGGGACCCTGGTATCGATGCTCAACGGTCGTCGGGCAGATGCCTCAGTGGTGTGTGAGCCCACTTGCAGAAACGTGATTGTGGCGCATATGGGGTTCATCTTTTTTGAGGTCAACGTCACTGGCGTTGCTCTGCACTCGTCGTCAAAGTGGAAGGGCGTCAACGCCATAGACAAGGCCATATTCCTTATCGATGCTCTGCGCGAATTGGAGAACAAATGGCTCATGACATGCAGGCATCCTGTATTGCCGCCGCCAACCTTGAACGTGGGCGTGATAAGTGGAGGCACTGCCGGAAACGATGTGCCCAACAGCTGCACCTTCAAGTTCTGCCTGCACTACGTTCCTAGCTTGATGACACACGGCGCCGTGATAAAGGAAGTCAAGGATACGTTGCTCCTGCGTTCGCAGGGCGATGAATGGCTGCGCAAGAACCCGCCCACTATCAGCATATACCAGCAGGGGCTGGGATTCGGAATGGATCCGGATCACTGCTTCGTACGAACGGCACATGCGTGTTCCTCACAGGTTCTGGGGGATGAAACCGTGGTTACCGGCAGCCCTGCCGCGAACGACGCCAGGCTGATGCGGAATATCGGCCAGATGCCCACAGTCATTATGGGGCCCGGGAGAATGGAAGATTGTCACGTGGTCAACGAGTCAATTCCTGTCGAGGAGTTCTTCGATTTCGTGTTGATCTATGCCGCGTTGATCTTCAATTGGTGCGGTCGGCGCGATGCTGAATGATGCTGGCCATCGCCGCACAGCAGTCATAGGAGGAGTGCGACATGACAGTCAGACTAGTCGAAGTAGAGTTTCCAGAACCTATGGCGCCCATGGAAGTGCCCGCCATAGCCAAGAGCGTATATGATGACCGTATCAAGCGAGCAGTCGGCGCCATGCAAGAACGCGGGCTATCGCATCTGGTGGTATACGCTGACCGCGAGCATTTTGCCAATATGCACTTTCTAACCGGATATGATCCCAGATTTGAAGAGGCGCTCCTCGTCATATCTCCGGGCAATAGGCCCGCCCTGTTCGTTGGGAACGAGGGCATGGCGTATGCAAGCATATCCGAAGTTGAAATGGATGTGGCACTCTGCCAGTCCTTCAGCTTGATGGGCCAGCCCAGGGGCAAGAGCCCTTCACTCAAGCAGATGCTGAATGATGCAGGCATCGCCAGTGGGGCAAGGGTGGGCATGGTGGGATCGAAGTATTATGGTCCCCGTGAAGTAGATGACCCAGAGCACGCAACTGATGTTCCAGGCTTGATCGTCGATATTCTTCGATCTCTCGCAGGTTACGAAAACGTCGTCAATGCAGCCGATATGTTCACAAACCCAGTGAACGGGCTTCGCGTTTGCCTGAATGTGGATGATATCGCCTTCTTCGAATACGGGGCCGAGGTAGTCTACAGTGGGGTGAATCGTGTTCTGAAAGGGCTAAGGGAGGGCATTTCGGCTCTGGAGGCGTCCGCTCTGTTTGGCTATGCAGGCTATCCGCCTCTGTCATGCCACCTTACCATGTCCTTCGGGGAGCGCGCCATGCTGGGTCTGGCTTCGCCGTCGCCCGGCAATAAGTTGAAAATCGGCGACTTCGTGAACTTCGGTTACGGCGTATGGGGCGCCAACATGGCGCGATCAGGATTCGCAGTAGAGAACAAGGATCAGCTAGCCTCTGAAACTACAGGGGTGGTGGAGGATCTCTATATACCGTATTTCAAGATGATGGCCAGATGGTATTCCAGCCTTGCGGTGGGTAAGGCTGCTGGCGAGGTATATGAGGCAGTCAAGGACTTCGTTGAGGATCAGCAATATGGAGTGGCACTGAACCCCGGTCATCTGATACACCTTGATGAGTGGCCTCATTCGCCGTTTTCACCAGGCTCCACATGCGAGCTGAGATCGGGCATGGCGATGCAGTGCGACATTATATCGTCTACAGGCGCTCCATATTACGGTGTTCACGTTGAGGATGGCCTGGTTCTGGCAGATGCTGCTCTAAGAGCCGAACTGATCAGCAGATACCCGGCGACTGCCGAGAGAATGCAGCAGAGGAGACGACGCTTCACCGAGACGCTCGGCATCAGGCTATCAGAGGATGTTCTGCTGATGAGCAGCATTCAAGGCGTTCTCAGCCCGTACATGCTAAGGCCTGAGCTAGCACTTGGGCTGCAACTGTAGCAGATCATACGTTGAAAGGACGCGTGCGCTGTGGCTGACAACAATCCTGTTCTTAAGATGGAGCAGATCACCAAGGAGTTTCCAGGCGTGAAGGCTCTAGAGAACGTGAACCTCGAGCTGAGGTCCGGCGAGGTCCACTGCCTGATTGGTGAGAACGGGGCCGGCAAGTCCACTCTAATAAAGATAATGACCGGCGCACTTTCCAAGACTTCTGGGAGGATCCTGTCAAACGGAGAACCTGTGGAGATAAACGGCCCGCAGGACGGTAAAGCCCTGGGGATAAGGGCCATCTATCAGGAACTTGACCTCCTGCCAACACTGTCGGTTGCGGAGAACATATTCGTGGAAAGCAGACCCACGACTCGTGCAGGTCTGGTGGACTGGGCCGAGATGAACCGACGGGCTCAAGAACTCCTGGGCCGGTTCAACGTTCCCATCGACGCCCGGGCCAAAGTGAGGCAGCTGACAGTAGCAGAGCAGCAGATAGTAGCCATTGTCAAGGCTCTATCACAGGATTCGCGAGTGCTGATAATGGATGAGCCTTCGGCCGTACTCACAGGCGCCGAACTCGAGCGCCTGTTCAGCATCATTCGTCAGCTCCAACAGCAAGGCGTGGCCATTGTGTACATCACGCACCGATTGGTGGAAGCTTTCGAGATAGGCGACAGAGTCACGGTGCTGCGCGACGGGAAGTATGTCGCCACTGCCGAGATGAAGGACGTGAGCATGGAGCAGCTCATCAAATGGATGGTAGGCCGCGAACTCGAGGAGCAGTTCTATAAGGAGAGAGTCGAGATCGGGCACACGGTGCTTGAGGCCAAGGGGCTCACCGTGAGCGGCAAGATCAAAGACATCGACTTTCAGCTGCGCGAAGGCGAGATCCTGGGGATAGCCGGCCTTGTGGGGGCAGGAAGAACAGAGCTGCTCAAGACGTTGTTCGGCGCCTACAAGCCAGACGGGGGTTCTGTGGCCATAAACGGCAAGCCGTACCCCATCACTTCGCCAAGAAGCGCCATCCGGCATGGCCTAGGTCTCGTTCCGGAAGACCGAAAGAACGAAGGAGTAGTGCTCTGCCGCAGTATAGAGGAGAACATCTCCGTAGGGGTGCTTGTGCACAGGGTGTTCAAGTTCATAGTGCGCTTTCCCCAACTCTTTGCCAGGGTAGCGCAGTTAGCCAACTACGTTGGCGTCAAATGTCATTCACTGAAGCAGGAAGTAGGAACGCTTAGCGGAGGAAACCAGCAGAAAACGGTTCTTGCCAAGTGGCTGGCCTCTGAATCCAGGATCCTACTGCTTGATGAACCTACGCGAGGAATTGACGTCGGCAGCAAGTTGGAATTCTACAAGCTCATAGCTGCAATGGTGCGGGAACGCAAATCCATCATACTGGTGTCGTCGGAGTTGCCCGAACTCATGGCGCTGTCTGACCGGATCCTTGTGATGTCGAATGGGCAGATCAGGAAGGAATTCATGGCGGATCAGGCAACCCAGGAAGACATCCTGAAATACGCGATTCCTCAGGAATTGAGGCAATCGCCGGCGGTCAGCTGAGTAGGGGTGAGAGAGGTGTTTCAAGTGCAACGAGACCTCGAAAGAAAGACCGCTGCTGGTCTTCTGGGCAACATGTTCTTGCCTTTGACTCTTGCAGTGATCATCGTGGTGTGTGCCTTCATTTCGCCGCCGTTCCTTACGTACGAGAACCTCAAGAACGTCATTATTGGTTCTGCGACATTCGGCATATTGGCGTGCGGGATGACAATGGTGTTGGTTACTGGCGAGGTTGATCTGTCGGTAGGATCGCAGGTGGCGTTGACCTCAGTGATAGTCGCAACACTGGCGCCAAAGAGCCTGGCCCTGGCGGTTGTCACGGCAGTCGCGGCAACTACTGTGATTGGCTTGGTAAACGGAGTGCTGCTGACGAAAACCCGGATGCCCTCATTCGTGCTGACCCTGGGCGCCATGGGCGTCGTGCGCTCCATGGCCCTGGTCATTGCCAACGGACAGCCGGTTTACGGAGTGCCACAGAGCTTCACCGCTCTGACTAGTTCCATGGTGGGGAAGATCCCGCTTGTGGGAGTAGCTATGGTTGTCATGTATGCCCTAACGTGGTTCTTCTTGAAATACACGAGCCTGGGGAGGTCCGTATATGCCGTAGGCAGTAACAGTGAGTCCGCCAGGCTATCGGGCATAGGTGCAGAGCGAGTCAAGATCGCAGTCTACGCCATATCGGGGTTCTTGGCGGGCATAGCTGGGTTGTTCTACACATCCTATGTCACCCTGGGCCTGCCTGATGGAGGCGTAGATTATGAGACTCAAGCCATTACCGCAGCCATAATCGGGGGCACGAGCTTCTTTGGAGGCGAAGGCGAGGTCCACAACACGTTCTTGGGCCTGTTCATAGTCGGTGTTGTCAAGAACATTCTCAACCTGGTGGGAGTGTCGCCTTTCGTGCAACCAGTTGCCATCGGCGTTCTCATCATAATCGCAGTGATCCTTAGAACCAGGAAGCCGGAGTGAACATAGCACAAGCCAGAAGTGAGGAGAATCGACTATGGAACTCTCAGCCGATACGAGCAAATCGAGCTGGTCGCGGATACTGGCGATCCTTGGCAGGAATCCCCGCCTGTCGGTGCTCTTGCTGCTAACGGTGGTATCGACGGTGCTTTCAAAAGGCATCTTCCTGAGCCCAGCAAACCTCCACAACATGCTGAGGCAATACGCCGGAATAGGCATCATGGCCGTGGGCCAGACTTTGGTCATTCTGCTGGCAGGTGTAGATCTATCACAGGGATCAGTTGTGGCGCTAGTATCCATGGTTGTTGCCTACCTGAACACCAGTGGATACGGCATCATCTGGCCGCTGGTCATCGGCGTATCAGCTGGCGCTGCATGCGGCCTCACCAGCGGGTTGATTGTCACGAAAGGCAAGGTTCCGCCGTTCATTGCCACACTGGCCATGTCGAGCATTGCTCGGGGCATCGCCACCCTGACCACCCAGGCTCGACCCATATACGGCCTTTCGAAAGAGCTGCTAGTGTTCGGACGAGGAACTGTGGCCGGCATTGGCATACAGATACTTGTGTGGGCGAATACCGCGCTGTTGGGTGTATTCCTCTTAGCGAGAACGGTTTACGGACGCGAGGTATACATCGTGGGCGGGAATGAAAAATCCGCCAACCTTTCTGGCATCAGCACCCACAGAGTTAAGCTGATTGCGTACATCCTCTCAGGCGTATGCGCGGCTCTAGCAGGCATCATGATCACATCCAAGATGGACATGGGCGGCCCCTACATCAGCCTGAACGACAACGTTCAGTCAGTGGCTTCAGTCGTAATTGGGGGCACGAGTTTCGCCGGCGGGCGCGGATCCGTATCAGGCGCCATAGTGGGCGCCTTGATAATCGCCATGATAAACAACTTGATGAATCTGTTGCTCATCAACCCATACATTCAACAGGGAATCATCGGGGCCATCATACTTCTGACAGTCACAATGAACCAGCGTAAGATGGGCGTGAGGTAGAACACACACGACCATAACACTTGGCGCGGAGGCGATGAAGGGTATGACAGCCACTAAGGCGCTCATAGTTGGCGAATCATGGACCAGTGTGGAAGCGCACTGCAAAGGGTTCGACTACTTCATGACGGTATCCCACAACGAAGGAGTCAAGTGGCTCAAAGAGGCCCTTGAGGATGGCGGAATCAGTGTAGACCACCTTCCATCACAGGCGGTGGCGACGAGCTTCCCTGCGGATCTCGCTGAGTTGAAGAAATACGACGTGATAATGCTCAGCGACATCGGAAGTAACTCGTTCCTGCTGCATCCCGATACCTATGTGCGTTCGCAACGCACGCCCAACCGACTAAAGCTGCTTCGACAGTATGTGAGCGAAGGCGGCGGGCTGTGCATGATCGGGGGCTACATGACGTTCCAGGGCATCGATGGACGGGGCCGTTGGCATCGCACGCCCGTAGAGGAGTGCCTCCCGGTGACCATCCATGAGTACGACGATAGAGCCGAGGCGCCTGAGGGCTTTGAACCACGAGTAGTTGACCCGGAGCATCCCGTTCTTCAGGGCATCCCGGGCGAGTGGCCGTTTTTCCTGGGCTACAACCAGGTTATCGCTAAGCCCGAAGCCCACGTGCTTCTGGAACACGAAGGCGATCCTATCCTGGCAGTTGGGGAGTACGGCCATGGCCGCACGATGGTTTTCACGTCGGACTGTGCGCCGCACTGGGCGCCATACGCTTTCCTTGAGTGGGGCCACTTCGGGCCGTTTTGGCAACAGGCAGTCAACTGGCTCGCCCAGCGGGCATAGTGACGATCTCCGCCGCGCCAGGAGTTGAACTACCTTGCTGGAGGTGCCTCTATTGGAGACTGGGAAATGGACTGAGACCGGTCGCAAGGCCATGTTGGCTGAGGCTGAAGCGATAAGCGCCGTGGCTGATGGCCTTGATCACAGATTCGACGAAGCAGTGGCCCTGCTGATGAGTTGTACCGGAAGGGTAGTCGTTTTCGGACTGGGCAAGTCCGGCCATGTAGGCCGGAAGATTGCGGCCACTCTGGCGAGCACTGGCTCACCTGCGTTCTTCGTCCATGCAGCAGAGGCGTTTCACGGTGATTTCGGCATGATTACCGTTGACGACGTAGTGCTCGCAATATCCAACAGCGGTGAGACGGCCGAAGTGGTGAAGGCGATACCTCACGTACGCGGGATCGGCGCGCGGGTCGTGGCGCTGACGGGCAACGCAGGATCATCGCTTGCCGCGGTTAGCGACGCGGTTCTGCTTTGCCCGGTGAAGAGGGAAGCCGATTCGCTTGGCTTGGCGCCCACCAGTAGCTCGACCGCCATGCTGGCGATGGGGGATGCAGTGGCTGTAGCCTTGATGACGGCGAAGCAATTCGATGCACAGGGATTCGCCGTATTCCATCCTGGCGGGAGCCTAGGCGGAAGACTTGGAAAGCACGACGACAGGAGTGAGTGAGCCTTGGGACACACGCCCAGAGTCGCAGTTGTGGGCAGTTTCATCATGGACATGGTTGTGAGGGCTCCGCGAAGGCCGGCCAGGGGCGAGACCATCGTCGGTAGCAGTTTCGGCATGTTTCCCGGAGGCAAAGGAGCTAACCAGGCGGTTGCAGCTGCCCGGCTAGGCGCCAAAGTGAACATGATTGGGTGCCTGGGGAATGACACTCTCGGCAGTACGTTTCTCAGTCTCATGGCCGAGGAAGGCATAGATGCGAGTCGCGTCGTGGCAGATGATGTTCTGGGCACTGGTGTGGGTAATCCGGTGGTCGAGGATACGGGAGAGAATAGCATCATCATAGTGCCTCAGGCCAATTCCAAACTGAGCGTGGACGATATCGAAAGGGCTTCTGAGGCCATAAGAGGCGCCGATGTGCTGCTGCTTCAACTGGAAGTGCCCATGGAAGCGTCGATGGCGGCGGCACGAATCGCGTATGGAGCCGGGGTGAGGGTTGTTCTCAATCCCGCGCCTGCTAGGAAGCTACCCGACTCATTCCTGAGCATGACGAGTGTGATCGTGCCCAACGAGATCGAGTTCCAGTGGTTTACAGGCGCCGCCCCTGACGATCTGATGGCGACGGCGGCCGCATCCAAATCCCTTATGGCGAAGGGGCCTGGCACAGTCATCGTGACTCTGGGCTCCAGGGGCGCCTATGTTGTGGAGGCTGGCAACGCGATTCACGTGCCAGCCGAAAAGGTTGACAACGTAGTGGACACCACTGCCGCCGGTGATGCGTTCTGTGGAGCACTTGCCTTTGGAATAGCATCGGGCGCGACGGTGGTTGACGCGGTTCGCTACGCTAACAAGGCAGCGGCAGTAGTTGTAACTAGGCTGGGAGCGATTCCATCGCTGCCCAGAGCAGATGAGATACGGTAGAGAGACGACAGTTTTGAAGAGGGAGCGTCCGAGTGTGGGGTCGGGGCTTACCGCATCAATACCCACATCCCGGGTCGTGCGGCCAGACTCGCAGGCTAGCGATCCGCGGCCACACAACGCCGGTTGTTAAGTCTCCACTGTGTATTGGATCTTACGATTCTCAGGGGTCGCGATTCACTTGAGGAATGGTAGTGCATACCGACGGCGCCCCGGACGACTGGTCTTCCCGGCAAAGTCATAGATATCCCCAAGCAAAGGTTAATGAATGCGCTGCAGGTGAGCAAAGTCGAATTACCCCTCAACCAGGTCGGCCGCAACCGAGTGCCCAGCCCCGCGGCGGGGATCATCGTGGTCTTGACCAGAGACATCAGCCAAGCCTCCGCACAGTCGTAACACATATCCCATGAGCGTGTTCTGGCGCCCTGGCGAGCAGGTCTGGCGATGGGGCACAGATGTGATGGGCGATGAGGAAGGCTATCATGGAAGGTGTTTCCCGCGCGGATACGAATATTCCCGTAGAGAAGCTGGGCATTTCAATCTGACCTGACGCGCTTCGCTGCACAGACGTAGCTGCTTCTGATGCCTCTCGGGCACGAAGAGTGGCGAAAAGATTGGCCATAGGCGGATTCGGGAGTCTTCGCAGCGTCTGTGTGGAGATTGCGGTTGATCTCGCTGTCGCGGCTCCACAGCTTGCTGTGTCGCTACAGAGCATACTCCATAGCATCCAACTCTGCGACGGCGTATCTGAAGTGGGGAGGAGCGAACGGTGGAAACCAGAACTGAGTTTGTTCAGGTATCCTGTGGAGCGAACCCTGCAACCCTTGTAGCATTACCGGGTCCTAGCGCCTACCCTGTGGTCATCGTGCGGACTGTCTACGGGCGGCACAACCTGCCGGGCTTTGGCAACCTCTCTGGCAGTCACGGCTACGCCACTGTGATCCAGGGCGTGCGTGGAAGCGGCGAGTCGTCTTGGCTTGCTCACCTATGAGGTGCGCGACGGCCAATGCGAGATCGTCACCTTTGCGCTGAGATTCTACCATAAAGCGGGTTTCCGCCTGGTTGCGGTTCATCGGGATGCCGTGACTCTGGCTCGGCGAATCAAGCCTGAGATACCCTTGATTGGGGAGGACGAGATACCGATTTGCGACGAGGTCGAACTTGAGATGATACTGGATCTGGATGACGGCAGCGTATAGAGGCGAGAGAGTAACGGTGCGAGAGCCATCACATATGCGCTGACCGACAGCGTCGCCAGGGCCGGTGTGCCATGGCTCGACGATCACCCTCGTCGAGTTTCGGAGGGATGATTATGACTCTGTGTATAGACGTTCTGTGCCTGGGAGAACTGAATGTGGACATAATTGTAGACGCCCAAGACGCCAAGATCGAGATGGGCAGTGAACACCTCGCTCGGTCATACAAGCTGTGCCTGGGGAGCTCCACCGCCATATGCGCAGTGGGCCTCGCGCGCCTTGGCGCAAGAGTCAGGTTCGTGGGGGCAGTGGGCGATGACATGTTCGGCGAGTTTGTCCTGAGAGCGCTGTCGTCGGAGGGAGTGGATGTATCCCACGTCAAACAGGTGGGCGGCGCACCGACAGGCTTGACTCTCAGTTTCACGAACGGAACGGACAGGGCCCTGCTGACCATTCCAGGCCTGATCTCCAGCGCTGCCGCAGAGGATTTGGACGTGATGAGTGTCTTGGCCCAAACGGGGGCGCGACACCTCCACTGTTCGTCCTATTACCTTCAATCTGGCTTAAGACCCTCGCTGCCGACAGTCTTCAGAGCCGCAAAAGATGCAGGGATGACAATATCACTCGACACAGGGCACGACCCGGATGAGATGTGGGAGGGCGGCATCCTTGACGCGTTGCCCTATGTGGACGTATTCTTGCCCAACGAGGTAGAGGTCAGGAGCATTGCAGCAAAGCTCGGCCAAGATACTGAACCAGAGCTAACTTACAAGGCTGCGGCAAGGATCGCTGCGCTGACTCGCATGGTGGTTGCAAAGATGGGGCATCGGGGGGCAATGGCGGTTTCGAGAGACGGCGACGGATATGAAGTAGCCGCGTGTCCGGCCAATGATGTGCAGGTTGTGGACACAACAGGCGCCGGCGATGCGTTCAATGCAGGTTTCATCTACGCCATGCTTCGAGGCCGCTCGACCCGTGAGTGCCTTGCAATAGGAAACGCATGCGCAGGTCTTTCGACGATGGGCACAGGCGGAACCGAGAAGATGGCGAATCTAGAGGCGCTTGCGCAGTTTCTGCATGATCACGGCGCGCCGGGGCTCGCAGCATCACTGAAACCGTGAGGCGAAATCGGAAGTATTGCTGTGGATCTTCAAGACATTACAGCCTTGCTGAACTCCGTTGAAGACGGTCAAGCCATAGCAGCGTTTAGCCAGATCCGCTGCAAGCCAGAGAATTCGTGCCTAAACTGCTTCGACCAGAAGCACGAAGTCACTGTCGCCCGTGACCCGATAGGAAATGCGGGCTTCTCTACAACGCCTAGACATCGCGTGCCTCGCGTGAACTGGGCGAGCTGATGGATGAAGTTTAGCGGCTCTGAACCTGAGGCTAAGTCACTCAGCGAGCATGACTTGGGGTAGTATTTGGGGCAATATGGTGGGCGCAAACGACAGATTCAACTACGTCCACTGAACTATATGTCCACTTAACTGATGAAATGGGGCGGCGTGTTGCGATACGACATAGGCGACATCAAACGCATGGAACGGGAAAGCAACCGGTTGATTGGCGAGATGAGGTTCGCCGAGGCTGAGGCCATGCTGAGGGAGGCATTGCAGGTCACGTCGACGCCTCCTGTTCTGAACAATTTGGCGTTCTGTCGCTTCTACCAGAACGATTCCGAAGAGGCACTCGAGATACTTCAGCCCAACCTTTCGACTGGCGTTCATAATCCCTTCGCTCACGCACTTGCAGCCCAGATATGCGTTGCGTTGGGACGCCGGGATGAGGCCGAGAAGCACCTGGAAAGCGCCATCCGCGATTTTGAAGATGGCCTGCCCAAGGCGCGCTTGGCCCCGGCTGCAATAGCCAAACCGTGGCGCCAGTACAGTGTAGCGTTGAAAAGGGCAGCCGGCGACCTCGGCCGCCATCAGCTGGTAATTGATCTGTACCGTCGCCACGAAACCTACCATGCCGGCGTAGAAGATCGCTTCTTGGCAGGTGTTGCCGAGTTTAACCTCGATCGGATCGGAAGAGCCATTTCCTATTGGAAGAAAGTGCCCTGGCAGTTTGCAGCTGATTACGTCTACGTGGCTCAAGCAGTGGACATGGGGGTGGTCCCTCGGTTTTCTCTCGAGTATCGCCTACCCGATCTTGGTGGCACATATCCCCAAATGGCCGCTAAGGGCGCTGGCCGCATGATGATCGTTCATAGTCTGCTGGCAGGAGAGACGATAGGCGGAGACACGCGTGCAGCCAGCGCCATGCTTAGCCTAGCTGTGGACGTGGATCGCGAATGGGGTTTGCAGCTTGCGAAGAACATTATCGAGTATCCCGCGGCGTCGAGTGCGGTGAAAACGGCTGCGCTTGGCATCTTGGTGGACTGCGGCGTCTGCCAAAAGGGCCAGCTCATCGATGCGGTGGACGAGAATGGGAGAGAAACTCGCGTGTCGGTCCAGGAGAAGATAATCACTTTTGACACTGACGAACAGGACAAGGAGGCCATTCTCAAGGCGGCTGAGCTCGGCGACGCCGACAGGTTCGATGAAGCAATCGAAGTGCTGTGTGAAGCAACAGATGCTCATGAAGTCAGTTTCCGAGTGTACCTTGCCCTGGCGACCACATACATGTACAAGGGTGATCTCGACCGAGCCCATGATCTGCTTTCCATGCTTCGTGACATAGCGCCTGATCACCCCATGCTTTTGTTCCGTTTAGCTGAGTACTACACGAAGTCAGGCCGTGTTGATGAGGCCATTCGCTGCTTGGATCGCATAGATCTGGAGACCATGTCCCCAACATTTCGAAAGGGAATCGCGGATCTGCGCGAAGCGTTAGGTCGGGCTTCAAACTAAAACCGAGCTCACAGGGGGTATACAGAAGGCGAGCTTGAATGTCACGTGCAGCAGATTTGGGGTTGATCTGAACCCAGCCCAGATTGTGAAGATAGGTGAGCTGTTGCAGAGTAGCCAGATTCAAATGACCGAGCGGCGATAGGGATATTCCTGGATATTCTGGGTATCTACACGGTGAGCTTCGGGTTCGGGCTCAAAGATGAGTATTTTCACGCTCCCGACGAGTTCTTTCGTATAAGCAGCTGGGATCGAGGCCAATTGGCCTACTGCAGGCTGTTTGAGCGGCTTGGCAAGGAAGGGCTGCCAATTGGGCTAGAAGGAGTCTGGGTCTTAGTACAGAATATGGGGACACGTGCGGAAACATGGGCTGCAAAAATCTGGCGGCACTTGTGCCGCTGGCCTCAACAATGATTGCTGACGGGCTACTGGCGATGTGAGAAAGTGAAATCAAGGAGGGAACTGGACCATGAGACCAGTGCGTCTGACGGGAAGGCATCTCCGGCTCATCTCCATAGGGGCTCTGTTGGCAGCTTTGACGCTCATGCTGACGGGGTGCTTTGGACCAAACCCGCCAAAGCCTCAGTTTGTATCCCTCTCGGGCACGGTGTCGGCTCCGCCCGATGAACCCTACCAGGGGTCGTCGCATTCGATAGTAGCCTGCGCTGTTGACCACACGCCAGTGAATGGGGCGAGCGTCGCGGCGTTCGACTTCGCCAACGGCAAGCAGGTGGGGGTGACGGCGACCACCAGCTCGAATGGCGGATACACGATTTCCAACATTCCCAAGGGCATCGATGTTGTGGTCATAGCGACCGCGGGCACGGGAACTCGCAATGGGTCCGGCATGAGGCTGTCTGCGTTGATTGCCGACGCGAGCCAGGGTGCAGGCGGCGATATTGATGGCGTGACTTCGCTTGTGGCGGAGGCATGGGGCAAGTTCTTCCGCCAGGCGCGCAACGTGGCGATCACGGACCTTCGTACGACTCATTTCGCCGCCATGCGGGTTCTTGAACGCCTGGGCTGGCTGGATCTTGCTCCAGACGGGGCCATTCTCTACAGAGACTACGGCAATGGCCTGAAGCCAGACGGAGCTGTAGGCGAGGTCACGGGCTCAGTCCCTGGCGAGAACGACAGCCAAGTCTGGCCCGCTAAGGAAATGATCCAGGACCTCAGAGACGCTGGCCTTACCCTCAAGGGTACATACGAGCAGGAGATCGCGGATCCATCCGGACACATTGCTACGAACGTGGCGCCCTATCTTGAGGCAGTGGCCATGCACGTGGGTGGATTGCATCCGCAGGTCATGCAGCAGCGATCGGGCTGCAGGTACCGAGAGAAGGAAGACGGAGAATTCGTGTGGGCAGGGCCGTATCTCGAAGGGAAGTGGCTCCTTGAGAGGTTCAACGAGCCGTACGAAGAGGAGTGGACCAAAGTTGGGGTTATTCCTCTATCGGCAAGCCTGCCCGAACGGTGGACTCTGCGCGATGTGGCTTCAGGCGAGATCGCGTTTGAAGTCAAGAATACCGCCGATCGGTTTTTCGTGTTCAACGGCCGCCTGAGCGTAACTATGGATGATTCCGCAGGAGGTCTCCCAACCGAGGCTCACATTGATGCGGAGCTTAGGGATCCCGAGAACCCGTTGCTGGCTGAGGCAACCACGCTAACGGGAGAATACCATGGCTCATTCGGCGATCAGCCACCGACCGTAGAGGTTTCAGTAGAAGGCGCCTTCCGTTCGCCGCATGTCAATGCCGATGGGACGTTGACCATTTCAGGGGACTTGGATTCTAGCGGCGAGGTGGAATTCTCCGGATCCATACGTACAGATGAAGTCACGCTGAGTGGAAGCATCGAGCTCTCGGCAGTGAAGAGCAATGTGATCACGATTGGTGACATTCCCTTGTTGGCGCCCAATGATGTGAGGATTAACGGCAGTTTCGCCAAAGTTGGCGTGACCGAGCCGATCTTCGAAGGTAACGCTCACATCACGCTCACCAATGCTGCTGGCTTTGATTTCCGCAACGATCCCGCCCCTGGCAACTGGCCAGAGGGCACGGTGGACTTCAGCGGCTCTGTGAACCCGCCTGGCAAGGCCAGCGTGTTGGCGCATATCGTGGTGTCGACTCGAAGCTACAAAGCCTTCACTGCTACGGTGCGCTACGACCATGGCAGCCGGTGGCTGGATGGAACGGCCAGTTATGACGGGTCCAATGACGCGAGACACACGGGCGCGCTTCAGATCCAGAACCAGGCCGGGCTGAAGGTCAACATACAGATGGTTTACATTAGCGAACGCTTTGAGGCGACGGGCACAATCAAAAACGCGAGCAATGCCGTGATTGGCGAAATAGAGACTGACAGCGATGGGCTCGTGAGGATTATCTACGAGGATGACTCCTGGGAGTCGCTTTCCTAGACGATCGTACAACCAGAATCTGGGAGGGGGAGACCCCTCCCAGACTGTTAGGTGCGCCCGGCATGATCGTTGTCTGAGGGGTGAAAGTCCCCGATGGTGAAGGCAGCAGTAGCCATAGCTTAAGGCAAGGGTGTCCGCCGCGAGGCGGAATCTGGCGGGAGCGCCTAGCCCTTCTTCGGCGCGAACCACAGAGCAACCCGGGGAGAACACGCAGAGACTCATGGAGCTCATCGTATCCAATTCCAATGTGGTAAGCGCGTGCAAACGCGTGGAGCAGAACAAAGGAGCTGCGGGGATCGATGGGATGCGAGTTGGCGAACTACGCCCATACTTGCATGTCCATTGGGCTGAGCTCAAGCAATCGCTGCTCAGCGGGACCTGCAGGCCAAGCCCTGTACGCCGGCACGAAATCCCGAAGCCGGGCGGAGGCGTAAGACTTCTGGGGATACCCACCGCATTGGACCGTTTCATTCAGCAAGCCGTTCTACAGGTGCTGACGCCGCTGTTTGAACCCACGTTCTCTGAGCACAGCTACGGCTTCAGGCCGGGCAAGAGCATGGCCAGCCGCATTCGCGAGCTCAACTCCTACCTGCGAGGTTGGATGGGATACTACCGAATCGCGCGGACCCCGAGCGTATGCCAGGAGATGGATCAATGGATACGACGACGTCTGCGGATGTGCCTGCTGAAACAATGGAAGAGGCCCAAGACGGTGCGGCGAAACCTCGTCGCTCTGGGCATTCCCGATGAGTGGGCACAAAAGATCAGCGGGTCGCGTAAAGCATACTGGCGACTCGCTAACACTCCGCAGGTGAACAAAGCCCTCGGCATCGCCCACTGGCGCAACCAAGGGCTTCTGAGCTTGACGGATCTCTACGCGCAGAATTCCTAAGGTTTCATGAACCGCCTTATGCCTAACGGCACGTACGGTGGTGTGGGAGGACGGGGGCTAGACGCCCCCTCCTACCCGATTGTGCGAAATGTGTGCGAACGAGCTGAGAGTGTGCGTGACCGCTGTGTAGTTATCCGAAGAGCATGCCCTCGAGTTTGTTCACCGCGCTCTGCTGCATGTCGGGCAGCACGTGCGAGTAGGTGTCGAGCGTCAGCTGGGTACTGGCATGCCCTAGCATGTCGGACACGATCTTGGGATGCTCGCCGGCGCCTAGTAGGAGCGTGGCACACGTATGACGGAGATCATACAGGCGTATGGCATCCGGCAATCCTGCAGCTTTGAGCGCCGGCTTGAAATGGCGGTTCACCAGGTTGTGGCTGTCTAGCGGCTGGCCATTGTCTGCCGCGAACACGAGGTCCAGGTTCTGTTACTTGATCCCAGCACCCAGCCTCTGTTCAGCTTGCCTGCTCCTGTGAACCCGCAGGGCATGGACCACCGTGGGCAGGAGTTTGACGGTGCGCCTACTCTTCGGTGTCTTGGGCTCATCGAAACGCCATTCTGCCTTGTTCCTCACCAGACTCCGGCATACGTGGATCATGCTTTCATCAAGGTTGACGTCCTTCCACTGCAGCCCTAGGTATTCCCCTGGCCTCATGCCGGTTGTGACTGCCAGCAGGAACAGGGCATACAGCGGGCTGCTCTCTGCGGAACTGAGGAACTGGGCTACTTCAGTTCTCGACATAGCGCGCATCTCGGTGTGCTTCTGACGCGGTAGATCAACATACTCAGCCGAGTTCTTAGGAAGCAGCTGCCACTTCACCGGCTGTTTCAACGCACTGCTCAGGACCGCATGGGTGTACCGAACGGTGCGCGGCGATAGCCCCTTCTCCAACATGCTGGTGTACACCCCCTGGACGTCGAGCGGGGTTATCGACGAGAGGGTTCGTAATCCCAATGATGGTCTCACATGGCGGTCCAACAGGCCACGGTAATCTGTCAAGGTCCGGCCCCTGACGCGCGGGGCGGCTGACGTCTCCAACCACCGATCCAGATACGCGTTCAGGGTCTCCTTCGAAGGCTCAACGAAAGTGCCCCGGTCAAGGTCATTAAGTACGGATGTTCGATAACGCTGGGCGTCTTTCTTCGTGCCTCTGATGGTCTTGTTGTGATAGACTCGCCCTCCGGCCTCATCAACACCAATGCAGACCCTGACTAAGTGCCTATCCTTGCCCCTGGTGATTATCTGGCCTCGTTCACGCATTCCTGACCTCCTCCCGTTAACTGAACTATAACGATGGTAGAGCCGGAGGATGCCTACTTTCCATTGCCTTCATCGCGGTCGCTGTCTCGGGCCTGTTCGATGAGCTCCCTTATCACCTGTGCCAGGCTCTTTCGGGAGTGAAAGGCAACCAGCCTAAGCCATTCGTAGGCATCATCTGGAAGCATAATGTGCAAGTCCTTCATGATGGCGCCTTCACCTGGACTATAGTCCATCACGAGTGAATGATCAACGCTCGATTGGGATGCAGGACTGAGCGTACCGTCTCGGCACCTGACTGCATCATGTATGGAGCAGGACGGTAGACAATCCGAGGAATATGCTTGAAAGAGTTGCCATGAACAAGGCGCCTGTGGAGCGCTTCGGAGCCCCCCCATGCCAGGTTGCACCCCACCTACAGATCGAGTCTCCCTGGGCCTCGCAGGGTAGCGTAACGCTGTCCGTAACGGTACGCCTGACAGAGGCTCAGCAAGATCCGCCGCGAGCTTACCCACACTCGTCCAGACAACTTGCGCAAGAGGAGCAAACAACTGAATATCTGTGCAAGGTTCGCCTAGACAATCGTCTCTGAGGAGTCGGTCAAGCCTAGGCCTACAATCACCCTAGACATCCCTGAGATCACCCTCGTGAAGCTCTCCAGGGGGCTCAAAGGGGGCTTGGAATCGTGTATGTCGGCTTGATGTTGTGATGGTGATGGGATAGGGTGGTCGGGGGCGGTGTGCACGCATGTGCCGGTACTCCTGCGGCATGGGGATCGATGCAGGGCCCATCGCTAGGTTCCGAGGGCGAGGTGAGGGGCCCTCGCCATGTGGTCGTGTTCTGCGTGTGGTGGCTGTTGGTTGGCAGGCCCTGGGACTCAGTCCCTACCTCCGAGCTCGCGCCACTGCTCCTTCAGTTCTGCAGCCCGCCGGCGCCTTTCATCCGCCTCGCGCTTGCCGCGTTCTGCGGCCTCTGCCTCGAGCTGCGCAACCCTGCGCTCATGAGCTGTCTTAAGGTTCATGAACTCGTCAGGCGAAGTGAGTATCCCTTGCTCTACCTCGCGCCTGATGCAGTCATACTCGACCGGGTAATCGTTCTTCATCCTACCATACAGCATTGCGCCTGACCAACCCCAGGACCGGCCCTGCTTGGTGATTTCCGCGGCATCCTCCAGGTGCATGAGGATACCTATGTAGCCTCGGTTCTCCCACTTGGTCTCCTTCAGACGATCACGGACGAATTGCGTCCTGATGCCTGTAAAGCTTCTTTGCGGCGTCAAGGCTTTCACGAGACCCCTAGCAAGCTCGTCTTCCTCCCTGAAGTCCTCCTTCATACGGCACACCTCCTTCCAGGCGATAGATTCGCCTCTCGAACTGGATGATACGCCAGTTGCGTGGGGTTACCTTCCTGGTAAGCCAGACTCATTCGCAGGATTCGTCGCGGGCTCGAGATCCAGACCACCGCTTTCGGAAGAGCGTGATCGCCAACTGGCAGGCACAATGGTGTAATTGTCCACAGATGGCTGAGCGGGCCAGACTCTTTTGTGAATGGCATGCCTTGGCGATTGAGCGTCGGACCTCAGGGAGGAGTGAGCGGTGATGGGTGATGACATGGAGATGCTGGCGCATGCGGAGAGCATCGCAAGAACGCTGGAGCTGTGCTCCCCTCTTATGGAAACACAGCGCATACGTGAGTGCTTCGCCGAGCTTGGGCGGAGGTTCTCAGACCTAGTCACTATCGGAAAAGAGCCCGGAGGCGCTGAAATTGTTGCCGATCCCATTAGGAACGCTATCCGAGAGGCAGAGCAGGTGCTGGACGGGCTTATCAGGATGCCCGAACACTAGTGGCGTGTCGCGTTCGAGCCATACGATTGGTGCACCATCGAATCGATGTGGATGTACGAAATACAACTCAAGACTAAGCCTGGCGCGTGGCAACACGACTTGGAGATCCGGCCTCGTTATTGCCAGGTTCACCTGCTGCCACGCGTCTTGCCTATCCGCACGATATCGAAGTCGAGGACAGGCAAGCGGTCGCGCCACCAATGAGAAAGCTCGGTCGGCGCATTCCTCCCGAGCTCCCCATGTCGGTCATACACTCATCCAGTAGTTAGCTGATGCGCCAACGGCTCCGCAGGCCCGAACACGGCCTATCCCGGCAGAGCAGTAGGGCACGACCGTACATAACAGCCGTGGTATCCCACTAGTGTCCGGGGAGGATCAAAATACGTTCTAACATAATCATCACCTCCAGAAAGTGAAATCCGAAGCTGATGTTGACATGAAATCTGCGCAGCCATATGAGTCAGGGGCAGGTGCTACGGAGTACACCACATGAATTGGTGAACAGGCCGACATTCAGCAAGAGTATTCCGAGTGAATATGAACCACTCAGTGTATACATAATACTACTAACTCATATCAAACCCGACAAAGTCCTTACAATTTGATGGCGAATATGTTACCATCACTAGTAGGTCTTAGTTGCAGGACAACCAGGAGGTAAGCAAATGCCTAACGAACCTGAGAAATGGTCAAGCCTTGAGGAGATAGCCGAACACCTCGGCGTGAGTAAGGACACAATTCGCAACTGGATTAAGAAAGGCGTCATCCCGCACCGTCGGATAGGCAAGCAGTTCAAGTTCAGAATTTCTGAAGTAGACGCTTGGGTCGACAGTGGCAAGAGCGCTGAGATTGAATAAGCCACCGATGGCAATTGAGGTCAAAGGGGCGTGAATGGGTGATCAAAAACTATGGGCTTAACTATGCCGTACAACGGCTGCCTGACTGGTGAGCAGTTCCTGTTCTACGAGATGAGGATTGTTTCAGAGCAGTATCTTGAGGGCAAGCCGATTGAAGAAATAACCGAATACATCAAGCGGGATAATCTGTTCCAGTACCCGACGGAGCGCAAGATAAGTAAACTCGTCCGCGTCTGTCACAGGCGGATTGTCGCGCTTGGCAACGAGAATCTGGTCTACGAGGTGGCGAACGCTCCCGTCGAGGTGGCGAAGCAGATTAACCTCTATGCGATGATGCGGTATAACCGCCTTGTCCGTGAGTTTATGGTTAATCTTGTCGGCGAGAAGTACCGTCAGCAGGACTTTTCTTACACCCGCAAGGACATCAACGTGTTTTTTTCCCGTCTGCAGGAGCAGAACGACAATGTAGCCGCTTGGAGCGAGCAGACGATAACCAAGTTGAAGCAGGTGCTGACCAAATGCCTGATTGAAACGGAGATGCTCGACAGCGTTAAGGATACGACGCTGAACCCAATCTTCATCAGCGCGGAACTGGAAAGCGGCATCCGCCAAAACAACGACTTGACTGCGCTTGCCGCTTTCAACTGTTTCAGATAGGAACGTGACTATGGAAGACATCAAACAGAAACTTGATAAAATCAAGGGGCGAATATCCGACGCGAACTTCCTCGCCAATAAGGGGCTTTCCAACGAAGTTGGTATTCACGTCTTCAAATACGCGCCGGAGTATGAACTCATGGTCCGCGACTACATCGAGCGGCTCGTCAGTACTCCGTCCGACGATTATAGGGTCATCGAGCAGGATATGTACAAGATACTGCTTGAGATCTTGGAGGAGAAGCGGGTGCTTGGCACGGTGCCGGGGCTTGAGGAAAAGAAGGGTAAGGACTACCTGCTCGCCCAACTCCAGAAGATAGCGACGCCGGAGGCGTTCCTTGCCAAGATGAAGTATGAGCCGCACCAACGCGGCGACGTGCTATTTTTGATGGGTGTCGGCAAAGTGTATCCCTTTATGCGGTCGCATAAGATGCTCGACAGTATGCAGCAGATGTTCTCGGATATACCGATTGTGATGTTCTATCCGGGGGAATTCAACGGGCACAGCCTAATCCTATTCAATAAGTTCCACGACGGTAACTATTATAGGGCGTTTAATTTACTTTAACCGGAGGAAATCACAATGAAGATTCAGAGTATGTTTCAAAAGGACATAAACCGTGACATCAACGGCGTTATTAAGGTGGCGCAGGACGACGAGTACAGCCTACAACAGGAACTTGGCGAGTACATAATTACGAAGGAACTCCGCCGCCACTTTAATACTTTTTTTGATAACTACTCCAAAGCCATCGACCACCCGACCGACAAAATCGGGGTCTGGATTTCCGGTTTCTTTGGAAGCGGTAAATCCCACTTCTTAAAAATCCTGTCCTACTTACTGTCCAACCGTACGGTCGGTGGTAGAACCGCCGTCGACATCTTCAAGGACAAGTTCGACGACCCGATGATGTACGCCACGGTTGTCCGCTGCACTAATATTCCCACAGAGTCGATTCTCCTTAACATAGACATCGAGGGACCCATTAACAAAGACAAAACGGCAGTTCTGCGCGTGTTCGCCAAGGTGTTCTATAACCACCTCGGCTTTTACGGCGAGGATTTGAAGATAGCGAAACTGGAACGCTTTGTGGACAAGCAGGGCAAAACCGAGGCATTTCGCAGAGTGTTTGAGGAAGTAAACGGCGCACCCTGGTTGGAGAGCCGCGCTTCCTACGCATTCTTTGAGGACGACATTGTGTCTGTTCTACAAAGTGTGCTTGGCATGAGCGAAACCGCCGCCCGCAACTGGTTCAACAGCGAAGAGAACGCCAACATGAGCATCAAGCAGCTCGTCGAGGAAATCAAGGAGTATGTGGACAGCAAAGGCAAAGACTTCCAGCTTCTATTCTGCGTGGACGAAGTCGGACAGTACATCGGCGACGATGGCGACCTGATGATAAACCTGCAGTCTATTGTCGAGGAAGTCGGTAGCAAGTGCCGGGGCAAGGTCTGGGTTATGGTAACGAGTCAAGAAGCCATCGACTCAGTTGTGAAAATCAGTGGCGATGACTTTTCTAAGATTCAAGGGCGTTTCAATACCCGTCTATCCCTTTCTTCCGCTTCGGTGGACGAGGTCATTAAGAAGCGTATCCTTGAAAAGACAGAGGACGCGGACGCACTTTTGAGTATGGTCTACGACAAGGAACGCGCCGTGTTGAAGAACCTTTTCACGTTCAATAACGCGGTGCTGGATATCAAAGGCTATGAGGACGGTGCTGAGTTCTCCGCTACATACCCGTTCGTGCCTTATCAGTTTATCATCATTCAGAAGGTACTCACCGAAATCCGCAAGCACGGCAATTCAGGAAAGCACCTATCGGGCGGCGAGCGTTCTATGCTCTCCGGCTTCCAAGAGGCGGCGCAGAAGGTACAGGGCAATTACGAGAATGCCCTTGTATCTTTCTCGCAGTTTTACGACACGGTGCATACCTTCCTTGAAAGTTCGATACGCCGAGTGATAGACCGTTGCCAGACCGCCGCTGACAAGCGCGACGGCTTGGAGCAGCGTGACGTGAACGTTCTGAAACTGCTCTACCTCGTGCGATACATCGACGACATCAAGGCGAACATCGACAATATCGCCATTCTGATGGTGGATGACATCCGCACGGACAAAATAACCCTGAGGCGTGAAATCGCTGAATCCTTGGAGCGTCTGGAAACGCAGAACTACGTCGCCCGCAACGGCGACACCTACTCGTTCCTAACCGACGAGGAGCAGGACATCGCCATCGACATCCGCAACACGTCCGTGGACAGTGCGACAATCGTCCAGAGCATCGGGCAGACGATCTTCAGCGAGATTTACCCGTCAAAGAAATACAAATATAACAAATACGACTTCGCTTATGACCAGTACATCGATGAAACCCTCGTTGGTGCGGCTACGGGCGGGGTACGTCTGCGTTTCGTCACGGTGGCAAGCGACTATTACAACGCACCCGAAGCGCGGCTGATTATGGACTCGCAGGTTAACAACGAGGCTATCGTCCTACTATCGAACGACGCCCTATACTTCGAGGAACTTGAAACGGCCGCGAAGATTCGCAAGTACATCAAGCAAAAGAACGTATCTCAGTTGCCGGAGAGCATTCAGGATATTATCCGCAAGCATCAGGCACAGGCTCGGATGCTGGAAGAGAGTGCAAAGGTACAGATTGACAAGGCTATCATAGACGGGGTGTTCTTCATTTATGGCGAGAAGGTCGACATAAAGTGCGGCGACGCCAAGACTAGACTGGACGAAGCCTTGAAGCAACTGATAGAAAGTGTCTACTCGAAACTGAACCTTGTGAACACGTTCAGTGAGAGCGACGCGGATATTCTAACTATCCTCAACGGAGAGCCGCAGCAGAGCGGACTGGTCGGAATTGGAAGCAATAACGAGTTTGCCTTAAACGAGGTCAGCCAGTGGCTTGAGGACCGCCATATGAGCCACGTCCCCGTTTCGATGGGCGACGTACAGCGCCGCTATCAGGCAATTCCCTACGGCTGGCGTGAGGTGGACATCGCCGCGCTTGTGGCAAGGCTTATCGTCGCACAAAGAATAGAAATCCGCTACGGCGGCGCGATCGTCGGCAAGGACGACAAGAACCTCGTCCGCTATCTGCGCGTCAAATCCGAGATTGACAAGGCAAGCGTGAGCCGCCGAATCGCTCCATCAGAGGAAGATATGCGGAAAGCAGTCAAGTTTCTGCGCGACTGGCTCGGACAGATGAGCATTGCCGAGGACGAGGACGGCTTGCTGCAGTTCGTCAAAGACACGCTGACCGATAAAAAGAACCGCTACGAAGCCCTGATTGCCGAATACACTCACGACCGCTACCCGCAAAAGGAAGTCGTGATGAGCGCCCGTGACTTGATGAGTGACATTCTCTCGCAAAAGAACGACAATGTAGCTCTCTTGAAACGCCTGCTTGCAAGGCAGGACGACCTGCTTGACAGCATCGAAGACATGGAGGAGATCGAAACCTTCTTCAAGTCCCAGAGGGGCATCTTTGATGCGGCGCGAAAACTTCAAACCGACCTGCAAAGTGAGCGGGACTACTTCGTCACTGACCCTAACACCAATGAAAAAATCAGCGAGATTGCCGCTATCCTCGGTATGCCGAAGCCTTACGGACGGATCAAGGACCTCTCCGATCTGATGCAGTCCATCAAAACCGCCTATGGCGTTCTTTTGGAGCAAAAGAAAGAGGAAGTGCTCGGCATCATTACTCTATGTATGGGTGATGTCCACACACTTGCGGGCGTCAGATACAGAGCTAGCGACGAAGTTAGGAAGTCAGATGACCACTTCATCGAGTACAAGCAGAGAGTCGCCGACGCTACGAGCCTGACCGTGCTTGACGCAATGATAACGCAGCTACAGAACTGTAAAGACCAAGTTTGCAGGCGGGTGGAGTCCATGCTCCACGAAGACCCCGTGCCATACGGAACGGGCGCTGAAAAGCCGAAGCCGCAGAGAATCGTGCAAGTGCGCCGTTACGATGTGTTTCCCGTCAAGCGGCTGACCTCACGCGAGGACGTGGACGGCTATCTTGATATTATCCGCAAGAAACTGTACGACACCTTGGAGGCAAATGACGGAATCCAGATTAACTGAGCGAGGGCAATGACATGAACAAGAACGCCATACAAAAATATGCGGTATGGGCTCGGAACGAGCTAATCGATCAAGTGAAGCAGCGCGCCTATCAATACGGCATCAGCGACAAAGGCTACGGCGACGAAAACGCATCAGTTATAGCCGGGCGTGTGCTGTCGGCAGACGAGAAGCGGCAACGCTGTGAGTTTGTCACGCTGATAAAAGAGAACGGTTATCAGCAGGCTGTTGAGGAAGTGGCGTACACTTGGTTCAACCGCTTTGTTGCCCTGCGCTTTATGGAGGTCAACGACTATCTGCCTTCCCACGTTCGTGTGTTCTCCGACGCGAATGGCGAGTTCAACCCCGAAATCCTGAAAGAGGTTCTGCACCTTGACTTGCCGGAGTTGGACAAGACGAAGGTGTCTGAGCTGCTGAACGCTAACCAAACCGAGGAACTCTACCGTTACCTCTTGTTGATACAGTGCAACGCACTAAACGCTGCTCTGCCGGAGATGTTCGGGAAACTGGGAAGCTACACCGAAATGCTCCTGCCAAACAACATTCTCAAACAGGACAGCGTACTCGCCCGCCTTGTGAAGGATATTCCCGAAGAAGACTGGCGCGATGCTGTGCAGATTATTGGGTGGCTATACCAGTATTACAACACCGAGCCGAAGCAAGCCGTGTTCGACGGCTTGAAGAAGAACATAAAAATCACGAAAGATAAAATTCCTGCCGCGACGCAGCTTTTCACACCAGACTGGATTGTACGGTATATGGTGGAGAACAGCCTTGGTCGGCTGTGGGTCGAACGCTGCCAAGTTGAATCCGGCTTGGATTCAACCTATATGAACGGCAGTTACTTTGGTTGGAAGTACTACATTGAGGAAGCCAAGCAAACGCCAGAAGTCGCAGAGCGTCTACGCTTTCTACGTTCGCAGTCTCCCGTGAAGTCGCCGGAGGATATTCGCCTAATCGACCCGTGCATGGGCAGCGGCCACATACTGGTTTACGCTTTTGACGTGTTGATGCAGATATATGAGATTGAGGGCTACAATCCCCGTGACGCGGCGAAGCTGATACTCGAAAAGAACCTCTATGGTCTAGACATCGACCGCAGAGCTTATCAACTTGCCTATTTCTCGCTGATGATGAAAGCGCGGCAGTACAACCGCCGCATTTTCACCGAGGACGTAAAGCCGCAGGTCTACCGCCCTACGGGATTCCTGGACGGCGAGGAATACGGCTCACTCGTGAAAGTGGAGTCGATACCGCCGAGGCCTGTTGAAAAACCAGGGCAGTTGAGCCTTGAAGATACCGCCTATGCTCTGCAACTCAATGCTTGGAACTTCAAGCGTCTTTTGGCGCAGAAGTACGACGTTGTAGTAACCAACCCGCCGTATATGGGCGGTAGGGGTATGGGCGCGAAGCTATCTAAGTTTGTGAAGAAGAACTACCCTGATAGCAAGAGCGACCTTTTCGCCGTGTTTGTTGAGAAGTGCGGCGAACTGCTGAATGCCACGGGCTATCAGGCGATGATTACGCAACACACTTGGATGTTCCTGTCGAGCTATGAGAAACTGCGCGGCAAGCTGATTCATCGCGACATCGTTAATATGACGCACCTCGGCGCAAGGGCGTTTGAAGAAATCGGCGGTGAAGTCGTGCAGACGACCGCCTTCGTGCTGTCAAAACGCAATATCGCCGACTTTGAGGCGAGCTATGTCCGCTTGGTGGATTACAACAGCCAACAAGCGAAAGAGAAAGCGTTTTTGTCCGGTACCAACCGCTACACCGCAATAAAAGAGAACTTCGAGAAGATACCCGGCTGCCCTGTGGCGTATTGGGTGGGGGATAATATTATATCAGCGTTCACTTTTGGAAGTAACTTTGGTGATGCTGTAAAGTTCTGTGTAGGTATATCAACAGCCGACAACAATAGATTTCTACGGTATTGGCACGAGATAAGAAATTCCGACTTTGCAATGCCTGTCGAAACAACAGATGAAGTTAAACGTGATAAAAAGTGGTTTCCTTTTAACAATGGTGGAGAAACGAAACGATGGTATGGTAATAATTTTTTAGTAATCAACTGGGAGAATGATGGCAGGGAGATAAAAGCGACTGGTAGAGCGTCAATCCGAAACAAGGATTACTATTTTCAAGCTGGTTTTACATGGTCAGATGTTTCAACAGGGAGAATAGGACTAAGACAATTCTCATTCGGCCATATTTTCTCGACGGCAGGATTATGTGTTTTTGGTCACGAAAATCTGAATTTCGTTGTTGCATTCCTTAATAGTGTTGTTAGTAAAGCGTTGTTGGAAATTCTTTGTCCTTCGATTCACTTTAATATCGGAGACCTTGCCAAAATTCCTATATTAGAATATTCCCTGTATAGGTTAAGAATCGACTCGTTAGTTGGTAAAAGCGTTACTGTCTCCCGTGCCGACTGGGATGCGTTTGAAACCTCGTGGGACTTTAAGGCTCATCCGCTCGTTGCCTTTCGACTCGCGGGAGCATCCGCTTGGGGTGACAACGAACCAGTTCGTCGGATTAGCTCCGCATATAAAGCGTGGGAAATGCTAGCCGATGGTCGTTTTCAGACCCTCAAAGCCAACGAGGAAGAACTCAACCGCATATTCATTGACATCTACGGTTTGCAGGACGAACTCACGCCAGAGGTTGAGGACAAGGACGTAACCGTGCGCCGCGCCGATTTGGGGCGAGAGGTTCGCAGTCTAATCAGCTACGCCGTGGGCTGTATGTTCGGACGGTACTCGCTCGACGTGGAGGGGCTTGCCTACGCCGGCGGCGACTGGGATGCGGGCAAATATCGGTCGTTTATCCCCGACAAGGACAATATCCTTCCCATCTGCGACGATGAATATTTCGATGACGACATTGTGGCACGGTTCACGGAGTTCGTCCGTGTGGTCTACGGTGCGGAAACCTTGGAGGAGAACCTGGAGTTTATCGCCGACGCGCTCGGAGGCAAAGGTACTCCGCGCGAGGTCATTCGTAACTACTTCTTGAATGATTTCTACAAAGACCATGGCAAGACTTACCAGAAGCGCCCGATTTACTGGCTGTTCGACAGCGGTAAGAAGAATGGCTTCAAGGCCCTGACCTACCTACACCGCTACTCGCGTGACCTGCTCGCCAAACTGCGGACGGATTATGTCCATGAACAGCAGGAGCGTTACCGCACACAGCTTACGCACATCGCCGCCGCTCTGAACACCGCGACGGGACCGGAGCGCGCACGGCTGCTCAAACAGCAGGATAAACTGACAGAGCAGTCGCGTGAAATAGGAGTGTATGAAGAAAAGGTTCACCACCTCGCCGATATGAACATCGCAATGGACCTCGACGACGGCGTGAAGAAGAACTACGGGATTTTCGCCGACGTTCTTGCGAAGATATAGTGGGAGGTGAACGGACATGCGGGGATACATCACGATTGAGGAACTGCTGAATGCTCCCGAAGGCGAGCATTTCGAGTTCAAGGAAGCAAAAACGCGCTTTGATTCAAACGAAGCCGCGAGATACTGCTGCGCCCTGTCAAATTGGGGCGGCGGCAAGTTCGTGCTTGGCATCAGCGACAAACGTCCACGCCAAGTGGTCGGAAGCAACGCCTTTGACCAGCCGGAGCGCACTCGCCAAGGCTTAATGGATAAGCTGCGCGTCCGCGTGGACTTTGATACTCTTGAACAAGACGGCAAGCGCGTACTGGTATTCGATGTGGCGGGTCGTCCGTTAGGTCTGCCCGTTCAAGTGGATGGTATTGCTTGGTGGCGCGATGGGGACAGCCTTGTTCCGATGCCGGAGGATGTGCGCCGCAGGATTTACGATGAAACGGGCTTTGATTTTTCGGGTAGTGTCTGCCCCGGCGCAAGTATTAAAGACTTAGGCGAGAACGCAATTAACGCTTTCCGTAGTAAATGGGCTGAAAAGAGTGGCAGCAGCCGCGTTAAGAACCTGTCAGCGGAGCAACTGCTCATCGACTGTGAGGCAATATCGGGCGGTGGCGTGACCTATGCGGCATTGGCGTTGTTCGGCACACGCGCCGCACTCGGAAAGTATCTTCCGCAATCTGAGATAGTGTTTGAGTACCGCTCGTCGGATGCTTCGGGTCCGGCACAGCAACGTGAAGAGTTCAGGGTGGGCTTTTTCGCCTGCTACGACCGCATATGGGAGCTTATTAACCTGCGGAACGACAAACAGCATTATCAAGACGGTTTGTTCGTCTTTGATATACCGACGTTCAATGAGCGTGTCGTGCGCGAGGCCCTGTTAAATGCTGTCAGCCACCGCAACTACCAGTTTAGCGGAAGCGTGTTCGTCAGGCAGTATCGCGACAGGCTTGTTGTCGAGAGCCCCGGTGGGTTCCCGACTGGTGTGACGCTCGACAATATCCTTGACAGGCAATCGCCACGCAACCGTCGTATCGCCGAGATACTTGCGCTCTGCGGTTTGGTCGAGCGTTCGGGTCAAGGTATGAACCTGATTTACGAGTTGAGTATTAAGGAAGCAAAATCGCTCCCCGACTTTCGCGGCACGGACGATAACTTCGTCACCATTACGCTGAACGGTTTGGTGCTTGACCGAAAAATGTTGTCGCTGATAAACAAAATCGGCAATGAACGACTCGAAGCTATGGCGACCGACGATTTTCTTGTAGTGAACGCCCTGTTCCATGAGAAACCGCTGTCTGACACCCTGCGGCTGCGCACCAAACGGCTGATTGAGTTAGGCTTGGTTGAACACGTCAGCCGTAACAAGTTCGTATTGGCTCGCAGTTTATACGAAGCCACGGGCAAGTCAGGCGTTCATACTAGACTTTCGGGTTTGGACCGCGATACGAACAAGGAGTTGATCCTGAAACACATTCGCAAGAACGGCGAAAACGGCACGCCCTTCAAAGAGTTGGAACAAGTTCTGCCAAGTCATTCGAAGAACCAGATAAAGGTGCTGATGAGAGAGTTGAAACAAAGCGACCAGGTTTATGTTGTCGGCAAAACCTCGTCAGCAAAGTGGTTCGCAAGATGACTTGGAACTAAGCTTGGAACCATCTTAGAACTAACTTGGAACTAAAGGTTCCAAGTCAACGGAGGAACACTATGCTGTCAGGAACGATAAAACTAAGGCTTGCGGAACGGTTCGCCGCGCCGCTGCCGGAATTTCATAAACGCCGAATTGTCTTCTGGCACGATGAAGACGGTGAGTTTGCGGATGCAGTTGACGAACTCGACTTGCCCGGCGTGAGCCTCGTCAAACTTGATGGTAGGAACAACTTCGCCGTCAAGAAGCTGTTGTCAAGCGACGACCTGACAGGAGACTACCTTATCTATGACCCGCTGTCCTACGAGAAAGACCTCAAAGACGACTGGCTCTTGGACATCAAGCTGTTCAGCGAGGAGTTCCGCGCCGACCGTGTGTCACTCCAAATGGAAGAACTGCTCGTTGAGCCGTCCTCGCCGATGCGCAAGGCGATGAAGCTGTACGCAAAGTTCCTTGACAACAAAGACCGCAAAGCAAAACTACGAAGAATAGGCAGAACGTACCAGACCCCGCTGCAACTCCACATCGACATTATGGCGGTGCTGTGCGGTCTGGCCGGCGGCTCGGCTCAGGACGTGATTATTGCCGTCCTGTCGGCGGATTTGGAGAAAGAGAACAACGACGCACTGGTCAACATAGAGAAGTTCGGCAACATCGAGGCGTTCTGGCAGCTGGTACAGAAGTACACAGGTTATGTGAACGCAGAGGACCGCCCGCTTTCCGACCTTGCCGCCCATGTCCTTATCACCGCCCTGTCGCAGACGATGCCCGTTTCTGCTCTGCGCGGCCTGGAGCGGTATGTTTCTGACTCTAACAAGGCGTACTGCTATCAGCTTGTCCACGAGTGGCAGCGCGGCGACAGCAGCGACGACTTGGCGGAACTTTGCCGCTATGTGGAGCGAGAACTGCGTCTTGCTGATCGTTTTGACAAGATCGAGACAAATGCTCTCTTAAAGAGCGACGCATTCCCCGCCATCGATGAGAGTATACTGAAACGCTTTTTCACCGAGATTGGTGAGCAAGTTATTAAGGTTGACGCTATCCTGGAAGCGGTGGAGAACCGCCGCGCTTCCAGCTGGTATCCCATGACGGATAACTACTTTGAGTGTCTATACTACATCGCCAAGATGCAGGAGTTTTACTTGGCACACATCGAAGGTTTTCACATTGTAGAGCCCGCTAGGGTTTGGAAACTCTACACGACGGACGCTTACCAGATGGACAGCCACTATCGGCATTTCCATTATTATTTCGGTAATACCCTGAAAGCCCCGAACGCTCTATTGGAGGACTTTTTGAAGAAGTGTTCCGACGTGGTCGAGGGCTTGTACCGTGAGTGGTTCTTAAAGGAACTTACTCTTGCTTGGACAAAAGCCATAGCGGGTGATTTGAATACGCTCGGCTATGTTTCTGAGATAAATGAGCAACGCCAGTTCTACAGTCGTTACGTCTCCCCAAATGTGAGCAAGGGAAACCGCGTGTTTGTGGTGATATCCGACGCACTGCGCTTCGAGGTTGCCACCGAACTCTCCGAAGCCCTCAGCCGCAACACCAAGGGCAAGACGACACTGGAAGCCGTGCAAGCCGTGTTCCCAACCATTACGAAATTCGGAATGGCGGCCTTGCTCCCCGGCAAAGAGGTATCAACAAACGACAAGATTGAGGTATTCGTGGACGGGAGTGCGACCGTCAGCACCGCCCAACGCGGTGCGATTTTGAACGCCGCGGACAAAGAAAGCGTCACCATCCAATATCAAGACATGCTCCAGATGAAGCAAGCCGACCGCCGCGCTTTGGTACAGGGCAAGGCTATCGTCTACATCTATCACAACACGATTGACGCGCTCGGCGACAAAGCTGCCACCGAAACAAAGGTGTTCGAGGCTTGCGAGACTGCGATTGACGAATTGACAGCCATCGTGAAGATAATCGTGAATGACCTGAGCGGCATTAATATCCTCATCACCGCCGACCACGGCTTCCTATACACCTACAAACCGCTTGAGGAAAGCCAGAAAATCAGCCGCCAGACTTTTAACGGCGAGATACTCGAACTCGGTCGGCGTTACGCGCTTGTGCCGCCCGAAACGAGCGCCGAATACCTCCTGCCTGTCAAGACGGAGCGGACGTTTGGCGGCGTTCCGATGAAAGGCTACGCCCCGCATGATACCGTCCGTATCAAGGTACAGGGCGGCGGTGCAAACTACGTCCACGGCGGTATCAGCTTGCAGGAGATGGTCGTGCCGGTCATCGTCTACAAGGGTATGCGGACGGGTTATAAGAAGTATGTAGAAGTGCAGAATCCGGGGTTGACACTGATTTCTGAGAGCCGCAAGGTGTCAAACCTGATGTTCTCCCTTGACTTCCTGCAAAAACAGCCCGTTGGCGATAAGGTGCAACCCTGCAACTACACACTGCATTTCACCGACGATGAGGGCGTTCCCGTCAGCGACTTCCAGACGGTTATCGCCGACAAGGGCAACAGCAACGCTTCCGAGCGCGTGTTCCGCGTGAGGTTCACGCTAAAGCCGATGCAGTACAACCGCAACAAACTATACCGCCTTATTATTGCGAACGAAACCGATGTTCCCGAAGAAGTCGAGTTCCGCATTGACATAGCGTTCGCCGATGACTTCGGCTTTGACCTGTAAGAGGAGGACTTCGCAATGAATTTAGAACAGACAAGCTATATGCCGGAAACGGATGACGCGAATGAGGTCATCTATCGGAAACTGCGCCAGCATTTCGACGGCAAGATTGTCCGCAAAGATCTGACCAAGGCGATCAAGGAGGGTGCGAACGTTCCTGTCTATGTCTTAGAGTTTTTACTTGGACAATATTGCAATTCCGACGACCCGAAGATAATCGAGGAAGGCGTGAAAAATGTCAAGCGAATTCTCTCGGAGAACTTCGTACGCCCCGACGAAGCGCAGAAGGTGCTGTCCGGCTTACGTGAGCGCGGCAGTTACACGGTTATCGACCGCATAACCGTCATCCTGAATATCAAACTCGACCGCTACGAAGCCGATTTCTCAAACCTCGGTATCCGTAACATTCCCATATCCTCGGATTATGTATCGAAGTACGACCGCCTGCTCTGCGGCGGCATTTGGTGCATTGTCGGGCTTGAATACGAGTATGTCGAGGAAGACAAGAAGTCCACGCCGATTCGAATTGTGAAACTCACGCCCATTCAGATGCCTCACATCGATATGCACGAAATAAAAGACGGTCGCCGTGCCTTTACCAAGGACGAGTGGATTACCGTCCTGCTCCGCTCCACGGGTATGGAGGCAGACCGTTTCAGCGACAGAGAGAAGTGGCTACAACTTGCCCGTATGCTTCCGCTCATTGAAAACAACTTCAACCTCTGCGAACTGGGGCCGCGCAGCACGGGCAAGTCGCACCTTTACAAGGAAATCTCGCCGAACAGTATCCTCGTGTCCGGCGGGCAGACCACGGTCGCCAACCTTTTCTACAACATGGCGAGCAAAACCGTGGGGCTTGTGGGCTTGTGGGACTGCGTCGCGTTCGACGAAGTAGCGGGTATCACATTCAAAGACAAAGACGGCATTCAGATAATGAAGGACTACATGGCTTCCGGCTCGTTTGCCAGAGGAAAAGAGGAAAAGGCGGCATCCGCGTCGATGGCTTTTGTGGGCAACATCAATCAGAGTGTGGACGTGCTGCTGAAAACATCGCACCTCTTTGACCCGTTCCCCGAAGCGATGGCGTATGATACGGCATTCCTTGACCGTATGCACTGCTATATCCCCGGCTGGGAGATACCGAAATACCGCCCCGAATCGTTCACCAACGACTACGGCTTTATCACGGACTACCTCGCGGAGTTTATGCGCGAGATGAGGAAAGAACCGTTCGGCGACGTGTGCGACAAGTACTTCCGTTTTGGCAGGAACCTGAACCAGCGTGATGTCATCGCCGTCCGCAGAATAGTGTCAGGCTTCACTAAGCTGCTCTATCCCAACGGTGAGTTCAGCAAGGAGGACATCGAGGAAATCCTGACCTTTGCCCTCGAAATGCGTCGCCGTGTCAAGGAGCAGTTGAAGAAAATCGGAGGCATGGAGTTCTATGATGTGAACTTCTCTTACATCGACAACGAGTCCTTTGAGGAACGTTATGTTTCCGTGCCGGAACAGGGCGGCGGCAAGATAATCCCCGAAGGGCTGACAAATCCGGGTAACGTCTACACCATCTCGCAGGGCAAGAGCGGGATGATAGGCGTGTACCGTCTTGAAACGCAGATGCTCCCCGGCAACGGAAAGTTCGAGCGCACTGGGCTTGGCTCCGACCGTGACGCAAGGGAAGCCACGAACACGGCGTTCAACTTCCTGAAAGCCAGCGGAAACCAGATAAGCGGCTCGATAAGCACGACGACAAAGGACTACATCAGTAACTATCAAGACCTCAACGGCATCGGAATGACTAAGTCGTTGACCCTGCCGACCGTGATTGCCCTCGCATCCTGCGCCCTCGGCAAGCCGACACTTTCAAGCCTCGCCGTACTTGGCGACATTAGTATCAGCGGCACAATCCTCAAAGTCGAGGAACTGGCAAGCGTCTTGCAAGTCTGTCTCGACAGCGGCGCGAAAAAGGTGCTGATTCCGATAACATCTGCCGCCGAACTTGGCGCAGTTCCGGCAGACCTCATTGGAGCGTTCAGCCTCATTTTTTACTCAACCCCGCAGGAAGCTGTGTTTAAGGCTTTGGGCGTGGAATAGACAGTACGGTGTTCAAATCACATAAACAACTGAGTAATGCGATAACATACGGCCACTGGCTACGATGCCAATAACTCTGGGGGCTACCAATACAGCCGGTATTGCGTAAGCGTCAAATGGTGCCCACATAGTCGAAGGCCAAACCACATGAGATAATCGCCCCTGAAGGCATAGATGTTGGGGGAGATGTTCATGTCGCAGGCCGAAAAGTTACTTGAGTGGAAAGCCAGGATAGCCGAGTTCAGAGCCAGCGGGCTCAGCGGATCCAAGTGGTGCGAGAAGAATGGCTTCAGGAAGAAGCAATTCTACTACTGGCTCGCCTACCCAGCTCGAGACTCCAGCACAGTGGCTGCGGGTGCAAGCGTGCGAACCGGAGGCCCTCGCCAGCACTATTGAGATCAGGATCGGCAAGGCAACCGTGGAAGTGAAGCCTGACTTCGATCCCCAGCTGCTCGTTAGAATTGTACGCGCCCTCGAGCTATGCTGAACGATGCCATTGCCGAGCGTGTTTATCTGGTCTGTGGCAGCACTGACCTGCGCAAGTCCATCGATGGCCTGGCTGCCCTTGTCAAAGAAGGCTTCGAGCTTGATCCCTTCTCTCCCTGCCTGTTCGCTTTCTGTAACCGCCAGCGCGACAAGATCAAGATCCTGCAGTGGGACCACAATGGGTTCTGGCTGCACTATCGCCGGCTGGAACGGGGCCGGTTCAAGTGGCCGCAGCAGGGAACTGGGGCAGTTGCGATCACCCGCAGGGAGCTTCGCTGGCTGCTTGATGGTCTGTCGCTCACTCAAAGGCAAGCTCATCCTGCCGTGACCGCCAGAACCGTGCTGTAGGAATCCGCGCCAAAGTATTTCCTTGAAAACGGCCTGGGCTAGCAGGTACTCCGTGGACGATGTCGAATAGATCAAGTATAAGTAACACAGAGGCAAATGCCACCTTAATGACGGATCTCGAGAAGGAGATCGATCGGCTGCGGCGGGAAAACGCCGAACTGCATGCCAGACTCAAATGGCGTGAAGAGCAGTTCCGTTTGAACCAGCAGCGTCGTTTCGTCGCTTCCAGCGAACCCTCTGATGACACGCAGCTGCAGCTCTTCAATGAGGCTGAGTCGGAGGCGCAGGCTCTGCTGGCCGAACCCACTGTAAATGACAATCGAAAAGTTGACCACTAAATCCTACCTATTTCGGACGGCGCCGGCTGATCTGAGCATGCTCCGGGATCCGCCATCTTCGTCACCCCGCTTCGTGTCTTGCTTTGCTTTAGTCGGTATGATTGACCCGTTAGGACAAAGGTATGAACGTGATGAGTCAGCCGATCTAGTAAGGCGGCCGTCATGGTCACGTCTCCGAACACTTCAGCCCACCGAGAGAACTCCAGGTTACTGGTGATGATCAAGCTGGACTTTTCGTACCTTTGAGCGAAAAGCTGAAACAGTAGAGGACCCCCGGGCCCGAGGCTGACGCAGCCCAGTTCATCAGCGATCAGAAGGTCAACCTTCTCCCACGACTTCAGTAACTTGGGGAGGCGGAACTCCCTTTCTGCCTGGATTAGTTCCTGAACTAGAGTTGGCACGGTCGCGAAACGCACCCGGTAGCCAGCCTGGATAGCCCTCACACCCAGGCCAATGGCAAGATGGGTCTTGCCCAGGCCGGAGTTCCCCAGGAGAACGAGGTTCTCGTGTTCGCGGACGAAACTGCCGTCAGCCAGGGCCAAGATCTTCGTCTTGTCAAGGGTCGGAACAGCATCGAAATCAAAGGAATCCAGAGTCTTGACCGTGGGGAATTTGGCCAGCTTCATCCTCGTAGCCATTGCGCTTTGATGTCTGCCTTCGATTTCGTGGGCAAGACAGGAACCCAGGAACTCGACCATCGAGTAGCCGTTTGCCTGCGAGTCCCTCAGGATCTGCCTGAAGCCCTTGCGTAGAGTCGGCATCTTAAGGGCTTTGCAGTACAGTTCGATCATGGCTTCCGCAGCTTCGTGGTTCACCATGCGGATACGCCTCCCCCCAGGGCGTCGTACTCCGAAAGGTCAGGAGCCGACACCGTGACCGCCGCAAGTTCAGCCGGAACCTCAACCGCTGCCGGCAGCTGGGTTCCAGTGATACTCAATGCCAGCTGGTGCACGACGCTGACCTCAAGGCTGCCCAACTCCATGGCCTTTGTCAGAGCCTCTTCCACAACTGAATTGGAGAACTGCCTGTGTAGCAGCAGGATCTCAGCGAACTTGCGGTATTCTGTCGGCCCTTGCTGATTCAAACACTTCAGGAATTCCGTATGTATCGGTGAAAGGTTTCTCACCACTGACGCATGCATTACGCTGCGTCTTTTTCGCTGTATCTCGTCCAGGTAGTGATCGAGGCAGAGCTCATCGTGGTTTCTGCCTAGCGCTCTGGGATGAACTGCAACCAACTGATCCTTGTGGAATATCTCGACCCGGTCAACGAACGCCTCCAGCCTGACGTTCGCATGCGCGTACGCAGCGGGAACCGAGTATCGGTTGCGTTCGAAGTGCACTAGGCTCAGCTTGTTCGCCTTCAGCAGGTGAGTGATCGAACACTTGAAATCGTCCTGGGGCAAAGGCATCATCGCGCCGCGTTCGGCAATCCATGATTGTCCTCGCTTGCCTCGATCCTTGTCGCACCACCGCGGCAAAGTCGCATTTAGCTCAATCAATGATTCAACGTTCGGCACGGGGACAAGAGCATTTCGCCTTACGTATCCGACGCCGTTCTCCACTGAGCCTTTCTCATTCCCTTTTCCGGGGGCGCAGAAGATGGAATCGAACAGGTAATGGGCGCGAAGCGCGCTGAACACGGGGTTCTCCTCCCTCATCGGGCCCAAGAGCACCTTCAGCACGGCTGTCTTGATGTTGTCGTATCTAGCGGTCCGCGCCACACCGCCAAACCATTGAAAAGCCTGCACATGGCCTTCGAAGAAGGCCTCCGCCTTCTCGAACGGGTACGCTTTGGCGAAACATGCACCACTACACCTAAGCCGCATGACGAACAAGTGGATCTGGCGCCTCTCGCCGTTGATCAACGCCCACGCTTGGCCCCAGTCCACTTCCACTACCTCCGCGGGATCGGCAGTGAGCGGAATGAAAACCTCAGGCCTCAAGTTCCTCAAACGCGCCAAATACCTGCGAACCGTGGATTCCGCACCCGTAAATCCGCGATCCTCGCAGAGCCGATCGAAAACGCGCCTTGCAGTGTGGTATTGCTTTGGGGGCGCCTCTTGATCATCCCTAAGCCACTTGAGGATCACCTCACGATGGGGATCCATCACTGGGCATGCTCGCGGCTCGGACATGGTGTACGATCGTTTGACCTCCCCGCGGATGGCCTGCCTGACTGCTTGGCGCGAGACGCCCAGTGTTCTCGAGATCTCTCGGATCGATCTGCCTTCACGTAGGCGCATCTTTCGGATAGACTCAATAGTGACCATCTTAAGCAATTCCTTT
>JAYFQW010000009.1 GCA_034926675.1 Clostridia bacterium
ATCAAACTCTCCAAAAAACCATCTCGCGATGACTCTTTCGAGTTTGTCGCGCTCTTATCTTCTCTAGTCGCCCGCAATTTCAAACTCTTGCTATCGACTTCAGGCTCCACGCTGTTTGGTTTTCAAGGAACATCCGCCGCTTTCGCGGCGCCGTAAGGTTCATCCCTGCGGCAAAGAGAATCTTACCACGCGCCGCGGGAGGTGTCAACACAAATTCGGCGCCGTGTAGAGCGCCGCAAGCAACAACTCGCTCCTGCCTCTCAGCGCCACCTGCTGACCTTACCTGGCCTCACGCAGGACTTGCGCAATCTGTGCAGAGTTGTGCTGACCGCTCGGGAAGCGCCTATTACATCCATTGGAGGGTTGCCGTATTCCTTTTTGGCTTCAGTTCGAGCCTGGAGCTATCTCGCTCCAAGATCCTGCTTCAATGACGGGAGGAGAATTACCCACTCCAAGGTCCAGGTCTCGGATTTTGTCAGCGTATTCCCCTGAAGGGAAAACCAGGTTTCCGGAGCCGTTGTAAGTGATTTTTCTGCCGACGACAACTCCCGTGAAGGCGCCATGTCCGTTGAAGACCACGTCAGATCCTGGCGCATAGATGACGGCAGCGAGAGATGGACTCCCGTTCACCACAACGCGGTCTCCGCTGCAGCAGACCACGAACTTAGTAGGATCCTCCAACGCCGCGCCTTTCGTGCTCCCATTCCACGTGAAGTCGCCATCGACGTAGAGCCTGAACGAATGGCTTCCGATGATGTTAAGCTTGACGCTCCCATTTATGGTGAAGTCGTCCTTCACATGAATCACTACGTCCGCCGCAGTGGCATCAACATTGAAGTCGCAGCTCCCGTTGATCAGGAAACTCTCGTATTCCCCGCTCTGGCTTATGTTCACAGGATCCCATCCATTGGCCCAGAGTTTGCCCCGGTATGGGAGCCCTGCAGGCGAGACGGGCAGCGGGTATTCGTACTCCTCTGGGTCGACTTCCACCGACTCGAAGTGCTCCTTGACCCTGTTCCTGATACCTTCAACGTTGGCCTCCGGTCGGACCCGCAGGGCGCCATCAGCAAATAGGGATCCGTTGGTCAGCACTGCGTCGGATGTGAGCCCTTCGGTGTGCATGTCGCCAGTTATGTTGCCTGAGCCGTTCAACGTGATGCCCCATGGCTGTGTGGAAGTAGCCGACACAAGAAACCGCAGGTTGCTGCCATGCGGCCTCAGCGTCACCTGCACCAGCCTTGTCCTTCCGCCGGCACGGCCTTCCGCCTTGACAATAGTGCGGTTCTCTGCGGGCTCAGACACCCACACTCGGAAGGAGGTGGGAGTTCCCAGGCTCAGCTCTGACGGCATGAGGCCGGTCCCCGGCCCAATCCAATTGGCGCCGGCGCTGTCGATGCTAGCGCTCAGCGAAGGATAGACAGTCCGCGGAATCGAGACGCCCGCGGCCAACTTGGCCTGGGCCAGAGCGATTCCCGATTCGGCCGCGGCCAGCGCTTGTCGCCTTTGCTCCTCGAACCTGCCGGTGTTCACCGACATGAGCGACAGTTGGAGCATTCCCGCTATTGTGAGACTCAGGACGACCAGTACAACCAGCACGTACACCAGCGTGCCGCCCTTCTGATTTGCAGCAAGCCTCCTCATCGTCTCTTCACCTCACTTGGCGCGATTTCGCAGTCTGGCTCTTGTTGAATACTGGACGGTGTTTCCACTCCCCACATTCATAGTCAGGCTCACGACGTAAAACCCGCTGGCCCCGGCGAGATCTATGGACAGACTGTCAGCCATGGTCATCTGTAGCGCCGCTCCTCCGTCGGAGGAGCGGTACACGTAACCATTGCTGACCCAATAGCTTTCGGTATGAGACGAGATCGCCCCGGAATAGTGGAATTCGTATCCTCCTCCAGAGCGGACCGAGATCGACGACGCAGCGCGCATGCCCCTAAACTCGCTCCCCGAACCATCGAGTATCTCGTTTGCAGCCAGCGCAAGCCCCTGGGAGTAACGAGCTTGATTGCTCACGCGCGCGTTCGCCGACATGCCCACCTGCACATAGGTGAAGGCCGCACCCACGAGCAAGATCGCGAGAACCACGGCGATCATCAGCTCTACCAGGGTCATGCCGCTCTCGCTCGGTTTACTTGGGCGCCAACACGGAGTTGCTCGCAATGATGTCCGCACCCATGCTCACCTCCACCGTCAGGCGGTACACACCGTGCGAAGTGTCAGTGACACGATACTTGACAGAGTACTGGTTCGGAACCCATGTGTCGCTGTAAGTCATGTCTCCTTTGTTCACATTAGAGCTAAGGTTGGACGACGCTAGTTCCTCTGTGACCGATTGAAGTATCGAAACAGACTCGACCTTTGTCTTTCCGCGCTGACTCGTACCAATCCCGATCCGGATTCCGGAGTAGAAGAAGGCTCCAATGAGCCCCAAAAGGGCCACTGCCACCACTATCTCCACAAGGGTGAAGCCGTCGTCCTTGCTGAGGATCATTGGAAGCACCCCCATATGCAGTATATAATCCGTAGTATATTGAGGCTTCAATAGTAATTATTGCTCATTACCCCGCGTTCTGCAACAGCCATGAGACAAAACCGCGAGTAAGGCAAGCGCACGGCGCAGCGGGGATAGAACGCAACCGGAGGGCGAGATGACTCGCCCCCCTTCGCACTGCAATCTTCGTAGCCTCGATCGATGCCGTGGCCTGGCCTCCGGCATGACCTGCGGATTACTCTCATGTCGGCGCGTCGGCGGCCAGCCTCAATCCTCCAGATCATCCTCGCTCTTCGGTGACACGCGAGCTATTGAGACCACCTGGTCATCTGGCTCAAGGTTCATCACCTTCACGCCCTGGGTATCCCGGCCCATCACAGGCACGTCGGATATCTGGAACCTGATCACGTAGCCCGACGTAGTCATCAACATGAGCTCGTTTTCATCACGGACCAGCTTCACCCCGACTATGCTTCCAGTCTTCGGAGTCAGGCGGAGCGCCTTCAGCCCTTTTCCGGCCCTGCGCTGCGGGCGGTAGTCAACCACTGGAGTGCGCTTTCCATAGCCGTTATTGGTTATCACCAGGACGTCCGCGTTATCTCGCGCGATGTCCATCCCTACCATCACGTCATCCCGGTCGAGATCGATGCCTCGCACACCAGCGGCAGTCCTGCCCATCGCCCTTACTTCGCAGTGATGGAATCTAATTGACATCCCGTCCCTCGTTACGAGGAGTATCTCGTCATCCCCCTCCGCAAGTTTCACTGAGATCAGTTCATCGTCAGGCGCAAGGGAGATTGCGATTATGCCAGTCTTCCGTATGGCTGCGAAATCCGTGAGCGATGTCTTCTTCACAGTGCCCTTTCTGGTAGCCATCGTCACGAACACGTCGTCTACGAATTTCGATACAGGCACTACAGTAGTGACCGACTCCCCCGGATCGAGGTTAATGAGGTTCACGATGGCCGTGCCCTTTGCCTGCCTCTGCGCCTCCGGAATCTCATAGCCCTTCAGGGAGTAGACCTTCCCCTTGTTCGTGAAGAACAAGATGGTGTCGTGGGTGTTAGTCACGAACAGGTTCTCAACGAAGTCCTCTTCACGGGTTGCCATCCCGGTAACCCCCCGTCCTCCCCGTCGCTGCGACTTGTATGTGGTCACTGGGAGGCGCTTGATGTACCCGCTGTGGCTCATGGTGACGACCACATCTTCCCGGGCGATAAGATCCTCCATTTCGATCTCGCCAAAGACCTCGGTAATCTCGGTTCTGCGCGGATCACCATACTTGTCTCTGATCTCGACCATTTCCTTCTTGATCACGCCGAGGAGGAGGGTCTCGCTTCCGAGTACCTCACGGAGGCTTTGGATCAGGGCGAGGATCTCAGCGTACTCCTGTTCTATCTTTTCACGCTCAAGCCCGGTGAGGCTCTGCAGGCGCATCTCAAGGATCGCCGTGGCCTGCCGTTCCGAGAGCCCGAACCTTTGCATTAGGGCCTCGCGGGCGGTATCCCGGCTCCGCGATGCACGGATGAGCGCGATTATCTCGTCGATGTGGTCCAGAGCGATGCGCAGACCTTCCAGGATATGGGCGCGATCTTCCGCCTTGGCGAGTTCAAACTGGGTTCTGCGAGTCACCACATCCTCCTGGTGGGCGATGTAGTGCTGAAGCACCTGCTTCAGGTTGATAACTCGGGGTTCGTTGTTCACCAGCACCAACATGATGACGCCAAACGTGCTCTCCATGGGCGTATGCTTGTAGAGCTGGTTGAGGACTACATTGGCATTGGCGTCTCGTCGGAGTTCCACAACTACCCTAAGGCCTTCACGATCCGACTCATCGCGGAGATCGGTGATTCCATCGATCGTGCGGTCGCGCGCAAGTTCCGCGATTTTCTCCACGAGTTTCGACTTGTTCACCTGGTAAGGCAGTTCGGTAACGACGATTCGCTGCCTTCCGCCGTTCATCGGCTCGATCCTGGCCTTGGCGCGCACCTTTATGCTGCCGCGTCCGGTGTGGTATGCGTCCCGTATCCCTTGAGCGCCCAGGATCACCCCGCCTGTGGGGAAATCAGGCCCCTTGATGTGCTCCGCAATGTCGTCAATTGTCGCCTCGGGGTTATCGATGAGAGCTATGGTCCCATCGATGACCTCAACGAGGTTGTGCGGTGGTATGTTCGTGGCCATGCCCACTGCGATCCCAGCCGATCCATTCACGAGCAGCTGCGGAAAACGCGACGGAAGCACGGTGGGTTCCTTCAGGGATTCGTCGAAGTTGGGAGTAAAATCCACCGTATTCTTCTCGATATCCGCTAGCATCGCAGAGGCGAGTTTCGCCATTCTGACCTCGGTGTATCTCATGGCAGCTGCGGGATCCCCATCAACTGAGCCAAAGTTCCCATGGCCGTCAATGAGCATGCACCTCATGGAGAATGGCTGAGCCAGCCTGACCATGGTGTCGTAAATGGCAGTGTCGCCGTGGGGATGGTACTTGCCCATCACTTCGCCGACAACCGTAGCCGATTTCCGATACTGCTTATCTGATGTGAGTCCTATATCGTACATGGCATACAGAATCCTGCGGTGGATCGGCTTGAGGCCGTCACGCACATCGGGAAGAGCCCGCCCCACAATGACGCTCATCGAGTAGAGCAGGTACGATTTGCGCATTTCATCTTCGATTTCCACCGGCACAATCTTGCCGTCTTTAAGCTCCGTCAAGCCTCAACACCTCAAACGTCGATTTGTGTGGCGAACTTGGCGTTCATCTCAATAAACTCACGCCTCGGTTCGACCTTGTCGCCCATTAGTGTGGTGAATACCTCATCAACCACGAGCAACTGCTCATCCTCTAGGTTAACCCGCAGCATGGTGCGGGTCTCCGGATTCATGGTCGTGTCCCATAGTTCCGCCGCGTTCATCTCGCCCAGACCCTTGAACCTCTGGATCGGGAGGTTGCCGCGGCCCAGCCTATCTAGGATTTCTTGCAGTTCCTGGTCGCTGTAAGCGTAGTGCTCCTTCTTGCCCTGCTTCACCATGTACAGCGGGGGCTGAGCAATGAACACATTGTTGTTCTCAATGAGCGGCCTCATGAATCTGAAGAAGAACGTCAGCAGAAGCGTCCTGATGTGAGCTCCATCGACGTCTGCGTCTGTCATGATCACGACCTTGCCGTAGCGAAGCCTCGACATGTCGGCGTCTTCGCCGATCCCCGTTCCAAGGGCGGTAATCATCGCCCTGATCTCAGCATTTGCCAGGATCTTGTCGGTCCTGGCCTTCTCCACATTGAGGATTTTCCCTCGAAGCGGCAGTATAGCTTGGAATCTTCGGTCGCGTCCGTCTTTCGCGGAGCCGCCTGCTGAATCCCCCTCCACGATGTAAAGCTCACACAGAGCAGCATCTTTCATGGAGCAATCCGCCAGTTTGCCAGGGAGGGGAGACACCTCTAGGGCCGACTTTCGTCGTGTGAGTTCCTTGGCTTTCCGCGCCGCCTCCCGGGCCCTTGCCGCAGACACGCACTTGTCGACGATCTTGCGAGCGGCAGCAGGGTTCTCCTCGAAGTAAACCGAGAGCCCCTCCGACACAACCGAATCGACGATTCCCTTGATCTCGCTGTTTCCGAGCTTGGCCTTTGTCTGCCCCTCGAATTGCGGATTCTCCATCTTCACACTCAGGACCGCTGTTAGCCCCTCGCGGACATCATCGCCAGAGAGGTTATCATCGCTCTCCTTGAGAACCCCCACCTTGCGCGCGTAGTCGTTTATCGATCTGGTAAGGGCAGATCGGAAACCCGAGAGGTGAGTCCCACCGTCGGTGGTATTCACGTAATTGGCGAAGCATGGTGTGTTATCGCTGTACCCGTCGTTGTACTGGAGCGCTGCCTCCACCGACACGCGATCCAGCTCTTTGGCGATATATATGACATCAGGATGGATTGGATCCTTCGCCTTGTTGATGTACTCGACAAAAGACCGTATGCCGCCATCGTACTTGAACGTCTGTTCGTGCCCGTCTCTCTCATCGATCAGGGCGATTCCCACCCCTGCGCTGAGGAACGCGAACTCTCTCAGGCGAAATGCCAGAGTATCGAAACTGTACTCCAGCGTTTCGAACACGAGCGGATCCGGCCGAAATCGGATGATTGTGCCGCTGCCTTCTGCGTCGCCGATCACTTTGAGCGGCGCCACCGGCGTCCCGCGTCGGTACTGCTGATAGTGCAGCTTCCCATCGCGCTTCACCCACACTTCGAGCAGTTCCGAGAGGGCGTTTACCACAGAGACGCCCACACCATGGAGGCCGCCTGATACGCGATAGCCTCCTCCTCCGAACTTGCCCCCTGCGTGAAGGATTGTCATAACCACCTCAAGCGCCGACTTGTGCTCTTTGGGGTGGATGTCCACGGGAATTCCGCGGCCGTTGTCCTCCACTTTCACCGACCCATCTGATCCAAGGGTCACAGTGATGGTGTCACACACGCCAGCCAGGGCTTCGTCTATACTGTTGTCTACTACCTCGTATACCAGATGGTGCAGACCACGTTCATCAGTGCTCCCGATGTACATGGCTGGGCGCTTGCGAACCGCCTCGAGCCCTTCCAACACCTGGATCTGGTCGGCGTTATAGTTAGCATGATTGCTTGCTCCGTTCGGGTTCTCCAAGAACATACCTCCCTGCAGTCAGGCCCGGTGAAAAGAGACGCCGTGGCGCACGGCGCGCCACGGCGCACACCATATCAATTATACCATTTTTAGGCTGTGCCGTCTTCTCCGAAGTCTGGAGATCCACTACACCTTCCGCAGATAGTGGGCGGCGCCACCGGGCAGAGGTAGATCAGTTTGGTCGTCACTACCACGGCCTTAGCATTCCCATCGGAGAGATCCACAACCTTCTTGTCTCTCGCCGCAGCTTTCATGAACTGACGCACCGCGCTAGATCTAGCGATGGATTCGCCTTCGAGCACCGCAACTACCTCCTCGGAATCTATCACGACGTCACCGCCTAGGAAGAGGTACATGCACCGGACCTCCTTCTTTGCGAAAGCTCAGCCCGGCAGTGCTCTCCACCACCGTCAGCCTGCATCGATGCTTCTGCCCGCTCACCTCGACAGGCTCAAGTAGGGCTCGTATTCGCGGCCGATGGCCGTCGCAGCAGTCTCACGGTCAATCTCCTCAGGGGATTTCCCCGTCGCTAGCATCGCGATAGACTGTGCCAACAGCCTTAACTGCATCCTTCCCTCAGGCATCGCCTCAGCGCCCTGCGCGACGAGCGCTAGTATCTCCCGGCGAAACTCTACTCCTGCCGCTGCCCTTGCCACCGAAATGTCGTCGGCAAGCGCCTTTGGCGACAGGTAAGCTATCTGCTCATTGGAAAGCCATGGCTCCCTGCGAAGAATGGCGATCACATCGCGGGACGATGGAGATAGGTTGGAAAGCAGCCACACTCGGCGCTGCATGTCTGCTAGCAGGAGCCTCTCGAACTTGGCTCGGATACCCGGGTCGGCTATGGGTTCCGAGGCCTTCAAGACCTCAACCATTGCAGCGGATTCGAGACTGACATCAAGCCACGGAGGCTTTGTCTGTGCCTCTTTGCCGTCTGCGACGTCCTCGAGTTCAGGATCGATTCTCACCTGGCCAGTGTGGAAGCGGACGTCGGCAATCGCGTCTCCGCCCACGACGGAGTTTATCTTCCTGAGGAGCTGGCTCTTGAGCATCGCGAGTTGTTGAGTCCATACTGAAGACTCCACGGTGACATGCATGACCCTGGCCCGCACCAGGGTAGCTCGGGAGAGGCACCTTATCCCTGGAGCGATCTCCTCGTTCCACGCGTCCATCGCATGAGACTCGCTAATCCTGGCGCAATAACCCATTCGGGACACCGACTCGCCAAGCACGTCACCTAACCGGCGGAGCAAACCCCGTCACCTCCCCCGCATGTATCTGGAACACCCTGGCGCTCCCGGGCATCATCCTTATGGCATCAGGCTCAACACTCGTCACCAGGGTCTGATGCCTGCCAACCACCTCGCTCAGAAGGTGCGCACGCCTCACCTCATCGAGTTCAGACAGGACATCATCTAGGAGGAGGACCGGTTCATCGCCAACCCGAGACCTGATGAACTCCACCTCGGCCATTTTCACCGACAAGACCGTGGACCTCTGCTGGCCCTGGGATCCGAAGGACGCCACATCCATCCCGTCAATTTCGAACACGAGATCATCACGGTGCGGCCCTGCCAGGGTAACACAGCGAGCTAGTTCTGCCCGTCGCAATTCCTTGAGGCGTGCGCGGAACAACTCTGCGATCGCGCTTACTGATGCCGAGCATTCAAGGGGAATGGACGGAACGTACCGCATTGTTAGTATCTCTTTAGTTCCGGTTATCTTCCTGTGCGCGATCCTGCCGAGCACTGCCAGGCTCTCTATAACCTCGGCCCTGCGCGCAGTTATCCTAGATCCAGCATCAACGATCTGCTCATCCCAGGCCTCGAGAAGATCTCCAATTCGGTTGCCGCCGCTCGCACCGAATCCAGAGGCTTTTGCACCTGCCGCCGCCTGCTTGAGAAGTGCGTTCCTCTGGGAAACGGCCTTCGCGTAGGTGCTGACCCAACTTCTGTATGTCGGGCTGATCTGTGAGATTTCAAGGTCGAGGAACTTTCTTCTGTCGGCGGGTGATCCTTTCACCAGAGCAAGGTCATCTGGGGTGAACATCACCACGTTGAGGTAAGATGACAGTTCCGCAGCTCGGACCCTCTCGCATCCGTTCAGCCTGACAAGCCTCTGCCCGGTGTGGGAGAAGCTCACCTCAAGACTCATTGGAACAGGCTTGCGCTCGATTGATGCACATATCCGGAAATGTGACTGCCCCCATCGGATGAGCTCCGCATCGCGAGAAGCACGGTACGATCTCCCCGCCGATGCTACATACACGGCCTCTAGAAGGTTAGTCTTTCCCTGAGCGTTTCTTCCGAGGAACAGGTTCAACCCAGAATCAAGCTTGGCCGACACCTGCGCGTAGTTCCGGAAATCGGTCAGCTCAAGGCTACTCACCCACAACGTTCTTCACTCATTCCGCTGCGGCAATGAAGCCACTGCCACCTGCACCGATAGTCCGTTGAAGCCGAATACATCTCCTGCACGAAGCTTCTTTCCCCGTCTGGTTTCGACGACCCCGTTCACTGTCACCCTCTCCGCGAGGATGGCCGTCTTGGCCTCTCCGCCTGAACCCACCATACTAGCAAGTTTCATCGCCTGGTCGAGCGTTATGTAATCAGTGGTGATCGCAATGCTCCTATCCTGTGCCATAGCTTTATGAAAGAGACGTCACGGGCATCACGAGATACGTATAACTCGGATCCGTGTCGTCCTTAACGACCATTGGATGCTTGAAGCTTATGTAACCAAGAGAGACATCATTTCCGTCGAGAACCCTCAGGACATCTCGAAGGTAACGGGCGCGGAGAGCAACAGTCACATCGGCGTGGCCAACCATGGATACGGGGATATCCTCGGTGGCCTCACCTATCTCAGGAGTGTTGGCTGAGATGGTGAGGAAGCCCGATGCCATGCCCTCATCCCCAGTGTATACCATCTTGATGGCAGATAGCTCGTCTTTGCACAGAAGCGATACTCGGTCGATGGATTCGAGCAGCTGTAGACGGTCACACATGATCCTCGCCGGGATGCTCTGTGGAAAGACCTGCTTGTAGTTGGGGAACTGCCCCTCAAGCAGACGAGTGACGTATGTTGTGCTTCCGGTCCGGAACATGGCGTGCCTCTGCGTGACCGAAACGGCCACTTGTCGATCACCATCCGCGTTCAGGTTCTTCTCCACCTCGATAAGGGTCTTGCTTGGGACTATCACACCCACACCCGAATCAACAGGGATGGATGCTGGCATCGTGCGGTGCGCTAGCCGAAACGAATCCGTGGCCACCATGGTTATCAGCTCTCGCTCGAAAAGAGTGTAGACGCCTTTCATGAGAGCTCTGTTGTCATCGGCCGCAGCCGCGGGCGACACCTTCCGAATCATGGTCTTGAACTCACCCTCAGGCAACGACCAGGACTCTGCGGCAGAGATCTCGGGAAGTGCAGGAAACTCCTCTGCAGGCATCGTTTTGACGCTGAAGTTGGCTCTATCGGAGGTGATCTCGACAGCTCTCACATCCTCCCGATACTCCAGAACCACTTCCGTATGGGGAAGCCTCCGCGTGATGTCAGCCAGGTATCTGGCTGGGAGCACCATCGCGCCTTCCCTCTCGATAGTCACTGGTATGTAGGTCTCGATCCCGAGGTCAAGGTCGTACGCTACAAGCCTGAGCCCTTGTGAGCAGGTTTCCATCAGAATTCCCGAGAGAACAGGGATGGTCGCCTTAGGTGATACAGCCTTGAGTACGGTTTGAACCCCTGATAACAGAGCCACCTTGGAACAGGATACCTTCATGCGCGCAAACCTCCCGGCCTACAGAGTCTTGAGTTCTAATTAACGGACTATACGAGTACATAGGTACATTCCGTAGTAGTAGTAGACGGGGCTGTGGAAACCTGGATAAGTCGCTTATTGCCTGCTACAGGCCATTTTAAGGCTGTGGACAGCCTGTGGATGAAAAATGGACGAAAAGGAGAGTTGTCCCCACTAATCCACAGCTGACAGTACCGTCCACAAAGTACCAACACGTAACCAACAGCCTATCCACCAACTTATCAACAACGGCCCTGAGCTGGTGTTTGTCTCATCCATTCTGGAGCCTTGCGATGATTTCCTTAACCGTTAAGCTCAGCGCCTGATCTGCCTTAATGTCCTGCTGGATCTTCTCGCACGCGTGTATCACCGTTGTGTGATCTCTGCCCCCGAACCCCTCACCTATCTTCGGAAGAGATAACTCCGTAAGCTCACGGCAGAGATACATGGCCACTTGCCTCGGCATGGACACGGTTCTTACCCTACTCCTGGCTCGCATTTCGGACACTTCGAGGCTATAGTAATCTGCCACCGTGCGCTGTATCAGCTCCACTGAGATCTGCTTTGGCCGTGATGACGGAAGCATGTCCTTGAGGACTTCCGCTGCGAGCTGCGGGGTGATCTCCCTGTTGTTGAGGGCGGCAAAAGCAGTAACACGAATGAGAGCTCCCTCAAGCTCTCGTATGTTTGAATGAATCTGGCCTGCCACGTACACCAGGGCATCGTTTGGGACATCCATCTGCTCCGACGCTGCTTTCTTCTTGAGAATCGCGATCCTGGTTTCCAGATCAGGCGCCTGGATATCAGTGATCAGGCCCCACTCGAAACGAGACCGAAGCCTACTTTCCAGGGTCGCTATTTCCTTTGGAGGACGATCGGAGGAGATGACTATCTGCTTGCCCGCCTCATACAGAGTGTTGAACGTGTGAAAGAACTCCTCCTGCGTGCGTTCTTTTCCAGCCAGGAACTGAATATCGTCGATCATGAGGAGGTCCACGCTTCTGTACCTGCCGCGGAACTCGACTGTTCTATCATACCTGATTGCATGTATAAGATCGTTTGTGAACTGCTCACACGGAACGTATACGACCCGGGCCGAGCTGTTTTGCCCAAGAACATGGTGGCCGATTGCCTGCATGAGGTGGGTTTTGCCGAGGCCCACACCTCCATATATGAATAGAGGGTTGTACGCCTTGCCAGGTGCATCAGACACTGCGAGCGCGGCCGCGTTGGCGAAGTGGTTCGAATTGCCCACGACGAACGACTCGAATGTGTATTTCGGATTGAGGATAGCATCTGGAACCTCGTCCATTGACCTGGATTCCGGGGAGTTCTTCTGGCCTTGAACTCCGGAGGATGCAGATGCTCTGCCCGGTACAGATGATCCGGATGATGATCCAGTCGACGGCCTGGAGTGCATCGCTGCGGAAGATCCGGAGTATGAATCCGCAGAGGAGGCCCCCGACGTTCCGCTGAAGCCCTCGGGCGCCGTGTGAACGGCAGGGCTGTTCTCGTATCCTGCACCTGCTGATTCGTTGCCGAACGTTTGCTTTTCCCTATTGGTCTCGGAGGACTGATTCGACCCTCTGCGCGCTACGAACCGTATTCTGATGTCCCTGCCAGATAGGGATCTTAAGACTTCAGACAGCAAAGCCGAATACCTGGATTCAAGCCAATCACGTGCGAATTCGTGTGGGACTTCGACGACAAGGGTGTCGTCAGACAGCGACAGCGGTGTGCTGCTCCTGAGCCAAGCGTCAAAGCTGGGCCTGGAAAGCTCATTCTCGAGCACACGCAGCACGTCAGTCCACACCGCGTTTAGATCGTCAGGCAATTCGTTATCCCTCACTTGAAGATGTAGCCGAGGAAGTCAATACCCCTCTTGGTAAGCCTGCGTTTCCCACCATCAAGGCCCTCGACGAGGCCGAGTTCCTCGAGTGTGACCAGGTCTCTGTATGCTGTGGACAAACTGATCTCCAACTCCTTCGTGACAGTAGAAGGCCCGATCTCTCCCATCTCCGCTATGAGAAGAAACACCTTCTTCTGGCGTGCGGAGAGTAGAGAATCGAGTGTATCGTTTGATGGAGCCGACGACTCATCCTGCCTTTTGTTCGACTGAGCAGAAGCCGAATCCTGCTTCAGCAGCCCAGTGGCGGCAGTCCCGTCCGGGGATATGTTATCCAAATCCGAGCAAGGGGATGCCCCCGCTCCCTTCGAAAGAGATGCTGGAGGCCCATCTCTCCTAGGCGGCGCCCCTTCTGGGGAGGTCGCTGCCAAATCGCCAACATCAAGCTGATAGTGTTGTTGCGACGTCGACGTGAGCGCCGGCTTTGATCTGGTTTCTACCTGTTGGCAAGGATGGCGCTGGGCAGATGGCGAGGAGCCGGCCTGCTCCGTTCCAGACAAGCGCACTTCACTCTGCTCTGCCCCCGTTCTGCCCGGAATGGCGAAATCCGCCGTTTCTTCAGGGGCAGAATGAGCAGGCATTTGCGCAATGGGCCTATGGGCGCCGCCTGGTTCTAGGCGCTGACTCGCACGCTGGTCGTGGTGATCAAGCCCTGATCGAACAGGAGTAGGATGATTACAGATGGCTGAGAGGGTGACCACTGAGCCATGGCCTAGGTTGTCTTCGATTGTAACAGATCCACCTGATGACTCCAGAGATTCGCGCACTATCGGCAGACCAGATCCGACACCTTTGATGCGTCGCTTCATGCTTCCCGACGCTGTAGTGAAACCTGGAAGGAAAGCGCGCTCCTTGTCGGGGATTCCGGGTCCATGGTCGGATATCCGAACCACATTTCCGTCAGGCATCACTGTGATGACGGCATCCGCGAAACTGGCATGGATCAGATTCTCTACGGCCTCGCGGAGTACGACGAAAGGAATGAGCCCGCCCTTTTCTCGGCAGAGAGAATACACTTTCGAGCTCACAAGCTCAACGAACTCGGGAAAATCGTCGGAATCAAGGTCGATGGTGCGCGGAAGTGCTGAAAGCGAATCATAAGCTGCTATACGCACTGTATACGAAGCCCTGACTTCCTCGGTTTCGGGTGCAGTAATGCTAACGTCCAGCTTAGGCTGGGCGTTTGAATTGACGCTGCCTCCGAATAGCCGTTTGAACCAGGACATTGAGCATTCCTCCGAACACGGGAACCGGCGCGACCGTCATTTCATCCACAGGCTATCCACAGGAAACTGTGGATAACTCGAACTGCAGGCAGTGAGGTTCGAAATTGGTCGACAATTCCGCAGTATTCTACGAAACCTGCTACAGCCGGTGCGAACTTTCTCGAAATGGACTTTCCTTTGCGGAGAGTTATCCACAACGTTTTCCACAGCTGTTGAAAAGTCAAGACGCGCTACCCCGCTGTTGCTATTCTCAACAGGTAATCAACAAGTATTCCACAGGCGCCTGTGGATATCCTACCGCAGCAAGACCCGGGGGAACACCTGTTTTGCGCAGCATACACAGTGTTCGGACGCGTTTCACACTTATCCACAAGCGTTTCCGAAAAGCACCCTGCCGGTACATGGGCTGTGGATGAGAATCCACGCTCTGCCCACAGGTTATCCACACACATATCCACAGTCTGTGCATAAAGCCGCTCACAACTGGGGATAATCACTTATGAATCTGTCCATGAATGAAAACTCCCGTTCTTCGTACACAACATAATACCAGAGCGGAGAATGAGGGTGCAACGGGAACTGGAATTACCTGAAAAGGATCTGTGGATATCTTGTCTGCTTGGCGCATCATAACACTGCCTCGTGAAACGCGCCTCCCCTTTTCACCGCGGCTTCTTGTGTGATCCCTAAGGAAATGAGGCACGCAACAGGGCAGGGCCTATCTTGACACCCCATGGGGCCTAGCATATAATTTACGCGGTGTACTTTCGGTAGGCTTGCCAGGGAGGATAGTGTAATATGAAGCGCACATACCAGCCTAAGGTCAGGCATCGGAGCAAAGTCCACGGGTTCCTTGAGCGGATGAGCACGCCGGGTGGTCGTAATGTGATCAAACGCAGAAGGGCAAAGGGCCGCAAGCGGCTCACGGCCTAAGGCGGGGCGCCAGTACTTTCTATGCCGTCGTGCGACGGCTTTTCCTTTCGTACGTGTTCTTTGTGCATGGGAGGCCCTGAAGTGAGATACGAGAGCTTGCGTCGGAGTTCCGAATTCCGCAGGGCTTTCCGGGAAGGGCGATCGGTGGCCGGGGACTACGTGGTGGTGCACGCTGTTCCGAACGGATTGTCCACCGTGCGCACGGGCTTCCCTGTCACAAAGAAGCTGGGCGGCGCTGTGGTTCGGAACAGAGTGCGAAGGCTGCTCCGGGAGGCGGTCCGTCTGGCAGAGGGGATCCCGAGCTCGGGGTATGATATGGTCATTATCCCTCGTCGGCGCACGGCAGGTCCGGATGTCAAATGCCCAGAAGTTGCCTTCGACCTAGAACGCGTGCTTTGCAGGCTTGCGCTCAAGGAGCCTCTGTATCAAGGCCCAGCTGAACAGGATCCTGCTCCAGAGGGAGATGTCAAGAGGTGAAATGCGTGGAGCTGTTTCTCATCCGCGTGTACCGCATGTACATATCGCCTCTTAAGCGGGGCCCGTGCTGTCGTTTCGTGCCCACGTGCTCCCAATACGCCGAGGAGGCAATCGTGAAGCATGGAGTGGCTGTTGGAACATGGCTGGCTCTGCGTCGACTGTTCAGATGCCACCCGTTCAGCAAAGGCGGATACGACCCAGTGCCGTAGATAACGCCTACGCGTTGGGTTCTGCCGCGCGTGGATCCGAAAGGGGGACCCGGTATATTGAGCATTACAGGCATAGTTCAGAGCATTCTGCGGTTCTTCGCAGATCTCACAGGCAGTCCTGCCTGGGCCATAATCATCGTGACAGTGTTGCTGAAAGTGATGCTCCACCCACTCACTGTCAAGCAGATCCGAGTCATGGAACAGATGAAGGAAATCGCGCCCAAGCAGAAAGCGCTTGAGGAGAAGTACAAGGGACAGCCCCAGGAATATCAGCAGCGTGTGGCTGAGCTGTACCGAGATAACAAGATCAACCCCATGGCAGGGTGTCTGCCGATGCTCATTCCGTTGCCCGTTCTCATAGTGCTCTTCAGAGTATTGCAGGATAAGGCGTTTGTGGGCGGACTTAAAGGTGGTGCGCTCGGGTTTTTGTGGATGAAGGATCTGGCGACTCCTGATCCATGGATTCTTCCTATTCTATCGGGCGTGACTACTTGGATGTCGATGAGGCAGACGGCGACTGACCCATCGCAGAAAGCAACCACGATCATCATGCCTGTCATGCTTGGCTGGTTCACCATGAAAATGCCTGCTGGCGCTGCGATCTACTGGGTCGTCACGAACATTGTGAGCATAGCCCAGCAGTGGATCATTCAGCGGCAACTGGTTGCGTCTAAGAAGGGAGTCAGCTAGATGGAATGGATAGAGGCGACCGGAAAGACCGTCGATGAGGCAGTCAAATCCGCTCTCTCCACGCTCGGCCTAGCCAAAGAGGCCGTCGAGGTGGAAGTGATAGACCGTGGTTCACGGGGAATCCTTGGATTCGTCGGAACACGGCATGCCAGAGTCCGCGTGGCCCCGGTGGCCAAGACCGCGGAGCCGCCGTCAGGGAAGAGCGTTGCCCCGGACAAGGCCGACAGGCCGGAGAAGCTGAGGTCAGTCGATGACAGGGCGCAGGCTGGCCCTGCAGGTCGTGCAGGTGGGTCCAGAATAGGCGCTGGAAACACAGTGCGGGCAGGTGAAGGAGAGCCATCCCGTCCATCAGCGCCCTCAGGTGCGGTTCGGAGCGCCGTCATTCCAGCTGAGGATGGCGAGGTTGATGGCGGTCGCGGCTTTCTTGAGAAGCTCATATCCATCATGGGACTGCATGCAACCGTCACTGAGCGCGGTGGTGATGAAGTGACCGTGCTTGACGTGCAAGGCAAGTCCCTAGGGGCACTCATAGGCCGGCATGGGGAGACCCTCGACGCAGTGCAGTATCTGGTTAACCTGGCTGCAAACAAGAATGCTCGCGTCTCAGGCGAATCCGGACGCGCTAGGTATGTTGTCGATGTTGCAGGGTATCGCCAGAAGCGCGAAGAGGCTCTGCAGGACATGGCGCGCGAGATCGCCGCGAAGGTCGTAAGGGACCACAAGAGCCAGGCTCTGGAACCCATGTCCGCCCTGGAGAGGCGAGTGGTCCACGTTGCCCTTCAGGGCGTCGGGGGGGTTTCCACCCATTCAGAAGGGCGTGAACCTTACAGACGCATAGTCATATCGCCGCTCCTGGCCCAGCAGGGCGCTGAGGGCGTCGAGGATATGTAGCATGCGCTCCGGGGCGCGGAATGCTAGAGTGTGTGCGTGTTTCTGTAACACGCACTTTCTTTTATGCTAAGGGTATTGTCGAGATGAGGTCGCGAAGTTCCCCGTGCTGAAGCGCCAGGGTTTACGCCTAGACGATTGACGAAATGGGTACGCGCGGCCTCCAGTGAATGAGCGAGGTCGAGGCCTCGAGGCAGGCTGCGCTTGATGCCGAGGAGGTGCTCCCATGGGTGACTCCGACACAGTCGCGGCGATCTCCACTCCGCCGGGAGTCGGAGGGATCGCGATAATCCGCATTTCCGGCGCGAATACGTTCCCCATTGTCGACAAGCTCTTCAGACCAGGCCGGAAGGACCGTTCCGCGCCTACAGAGGCGATCAAGCCGGGATCGAGATGGCGTGCGAGATACGGCCGGGCATTTGGCCAAGATGGCGAGTTCATTGATGAGGTCATACTGCTTACCATGCCGTCTCCTTTATCTTACACCAGAGAGGACGTGGCTGAGATCAGCTGCCACGGCGGAACGGCTGTCGCCCGGGGAGTGCTCAAAGCGGTTCTGGATGCTGGGGCGAGACATGCCGAACCGGGTGAGTTCACGAAGAGAGCGTTTCTTAACGGTCGAATAGACCTATCGCAGGCAGAGGCGGTACTTGAGATGGTGAACTCCCGCACTGAGCGAGCCAGGCGCGCCGCGTCGGAGTTCATGTCGGGAAATATAGGCGGGGGACTACTTGCGTCGAGGGCCGAGATAGCCGACTTGATGACCAGAATAGAGGCGTCTCTCGACTTCCCGGAGGACGACATACCCGGTGTTGAACTCGAAGAGATCGCCGCTAGAGCTTCGGAGATCGCGGCTGAGCTTGAGAACGCGACGAATGAGGCCTTGAGAGGACGCATCCTATGGGAAGGGACGTCGGTGGCAATCGTCGGCCGCCCAAACGTGGGAAAATCCCGCCTGCTCAATGCGCTGCTCCGGGAAGAACGGGCCATTGTTTCGGAGAGTCCGGGGACTACTCGAGACACTGTGTCGGAAGTTGCCAGCATCAATGGGATCCCAGTTCGATTGGTGGATACCGCCGGACTAAGGCAGTCGGAAGACCCGGTGGAGCGGATAGGAGTCGAGCGGGCGCGTACTGCCCTGGCAGAAGCTGAGATCGTGTTGGCTGTGATCGATGGATCGGTGGCGGTTTCCCCGGACGATAGGGAGATCCTATCATGCACACCCCAGGCCGGCACGGTAGTTGTGGTGAACAAGTCGGATCTCTCCCAGGCTGTGGTCGAATCTGAGCTGGCTCTGATTTCCGGGCCGAGGCCAGTAGTTCACACGTCGGCCGTAACCGGAATGGGCATTACCCGGCTTGAACATGCCATTGAGGAAATGGTCCTTTCGAGAGTGTCGGGAGCGGCGGGCGCAGGGGAAACCGATGGCTTCAGCTCCAGAAGGTCTGATTGCCTCAGAAGAGCGGCAGCTGCACTCAGAGATGTCAGGCAGGGGGCGCGCGACGGCATGCCCCCCGACATGCTGTCGATAGACCTTCGAGCTGCAGCTGACGCCCTAAGCGAGCTGACCGGGGCCACCACAAGAGAGGACATCATCAATCGAATCTTCGAGCAGTTCTGCATCGGCAAGTGATATGTGCCCGGGGGTGATGGCAGAGTGGATTTCGATGTGATCGTAGTAGGGCTGGGTCACGCTGGATGCGAGGCAGCGCTAGCCTGCGCCCGCATGGGCTGCCGCACCCTAGGCCTCTCTATCAGCATGGCCAACATAGCCCAGATGTCGTGCAATCCATCGGTGGGAGGACCGGCCAAAGGGCATCTAGTTCGTGAGATAGATGCACTCGGAGGCGAGATGGGGCTCGCTGTGGATGATACATTCATGCAGATACGGATGCTCAACACGTCAAGAGGTCCGGCTGTGCAGGCTCTGCGAGCTCAAGTGGACAAGACCCACTACCATGCGAGGATGAGGCGCGCCCTAGAGGGCGAGTCGAATCTCTTCCTCAGACAAGCGATGGTTACTGGGCTGCATGTGAACGATGGGGCAGTCACCGGCGTAGGCACTGATCTTGGCGAGATCAGCGCGCCCGCAGTAGTCCTGGCAACTGGGACATATCTCGGCGGTCGGGTGTACATAGGTGAACTGAGCTATGAGTCGGGTCCAGATAGACAACCAGCATCGGCCGCTCTTGTGGGCAGCTTGGAGCGGCTCGGATTTGTTACTCGCCGTTTCAAGACAGGCACCCCGGCGCGTGTGGATGGCAGGACAGTGGATTTCGGCAAGACCATTCCCCAGTACGGAGTGGATCTGCCGCATGGGTTTTCATTCCTTAGGAAACCGCGTGTCAGGGATCAGGTGGCCTGCTACGCTACTTGGACCAGCGAGGCTACCCACGAAATCGTCAGGAGCAACCTGCATCGCGCTCCGATCTACTCCGGGGCGATCACTGGCACGGGCCCCCGGTACTGCCCATCGATTGAGACGAAGATCGTGCGCTTTCCCGAGAGAAGGCGGCATCAGGTTTACCTCGAACCGCAAGGGCGGGACACGACAGAGCTGTATGTAGCAGGGGTATCCACAAGCCTGCCAGTGGATGTTCAGGAGGAGATGCTCCAAAGCATTCCTGGGCTAGAGAATGTGCACATCATCAAGTACGGCTACGCGATAGAATATGACTGCATCGATCCCACTCAGCTATTCCCCACACTGGAGACCATGGGGATTCGCGGGCTGTACTGTGCTGGACAGATCAATGGAACGTCAGGGTACGAGGAGGCGGCCGCTCAAGGTCTGATCGCCGGGATCAATGCGTCTATCACTGCATTGAGGCCGGGCTCGCCTACTTTCGTGCCTGATCGATCTGAAGCTTACATAGGTGTGCTCATCGATGATCTGGTGTCGAGGGGCACTGACGAGCCCTACCGTCTCATGACGGCCCGCGCAGAGTATAGATTGATGCTGCGGCAGGACAATGCGGATCAACGGCTCACTCCAGCTGGTCGAAGCATCGGGCTGGTGTCCGATGATAGATGGGACAGGTTCATTGTCAAGCGGACGGCCATCGAGGCGTTCCGCGCTCGAACAGATCTTCCTCGGGATCTGTGCGGGGTTGAAGAGGAGGCGGCCAACAGCGTCCTGATAGAGAGGAAATTCGCTGGTTACATCGCCAAACAGGAGAGGCAGGTTCATGAGTTCAGGAAGCTGGAACGATGGCTGATCCCCGATGGTATCGACTACAGCCGTCTTTCCCGGCTGTCGGCCGAGGCCCGTGAGAAGCTGACCGTGGTGAGGCCCGTTTCCGTGGGGCAGGCATCGAGAGTGGTGGGAGTTTCGCCAGCAGATGTTCTGGCCCTGACTGTGCACTTACGGGAGATGGAGCTTGTGGCAGGGCACGGGATCGAAGGGGGAGACGATGAGGATGAGTGAGTTCAGGGAATATCTGGTGAGTGCAGCGGATGCAATTGGCATCAGACTGCGCCCAGATGAGGTAGACCTTTTCTGCACTTACAAGGAACTCCTCATTGAGCGGAACAAGTTGATGAACCTGACTTCGATAAAGGATGATCTGGAAATCGCGATCAAGCATTTCACGGACTCCCTAACTTGCCTGCTTGTTGCAGAGAGAGCCGAATTCGATTCAGTGATCGACATAGGCACAGGAGCGGGCTTTCCTGGGCTGGTTCTGAAGATCATGGCGCCGAGTAGCAGTGCTGTGCTGGTTGACAGTGTCGGCAAGAAGGTGAACTTCGTTCGGGACACCGCTTCTGCGTTGGGCTTGGATGGTGTTGCGGCGATCCATGGCAGGGCAGAGGAGTTGGGCCGAAATGCGGAGTATCGGGGCCAGTTCGCTCTGGCAGTGTCCAGGGGTGTCGCATCTCTTCCCGCATTATGTGAATACTGCCTGCCTTTTGTGAGGAAGGGCGGGATCTTCATTGCGATGAAAGGGCCAAAGGCTGCAGAGGAAATCGATGCGGGTGCTCGTGCCGCTGCTATCCTCGGTGGCGGGCGGCCAGAGATCACAAGGCTGACTCTTCCATACGGGGCAGGTGAGCGAATGCTGGTCGTCATCACGAAAGAGCAGGCCACGCCGAATGGTTACCCGCGCAAGACGGGAGCACCGGAGAAACAACCACTCGGTTTGCGTGTGCAGAGACCCGAAAAATCACCCTCTTCCAGCCCCAGTAATCGCCCTCTTGGGTGAAGGACATTCCTGGAGGGCGGCGAAGTGATGTGCATGTTAGGGGGTATGCCGTGTTGGGCAGGGTCATTGCCATTGTGAATCAGAAGGGCGGCACGGCAAAGACGACGACGGCCGTCAATCTGGGCGCTTACATTGCACTGGCAGGCAGGCGTGTTCTCCTGGTTGATATCGACCCACAAGGCAACGCCACGTCTGGCCTTGGGATCGAGAAGCGCGATGTGAGCAGATGTGTGTATAACGTACTAATAGATGAGGATCCCATAGGCGACGCCACACTGAGCACGAAAGTGGATGGACTAGACATAGTCCCTGCCACACTGAACCTGGCTGGAGCCGAAATCGAGCTAGTCTCCGCTATGTCGCGCGAACTGAGATTGCGGCATGCTCTTGAACCAGTCCGAAATGGGTACGACTACTGCTTTGTGGATTGTCCCCCCTCTCTTGGACTTCTCACAATCAATGCCCTTACAGCAGCGGATTCGGTGCTTGTCCCCATACAGTGCGAGTACTATGCTCTTGAGGGGCTAACTCAGTTGCTGCGGACGGTGGATCTGGTGCGAAAACACCTCAATCAGAGCCTCGAAGTTGAAGGAGTTGTCCTTACGATGTTCGACCCGAGGACCAACCTGTCACAGCAGGTGGTATCGGACGTGAGGATGCATCTCGGTGATAAGGTATTTCAGACGGTGATACCGCGGAACGTGCGTTTGAGCGAGGCGCCCAGCTACGGTCTCCCAATTCCCCTGTATGATGAGAGATCACGTGGCGCTGAGGCGTACAAAGGTCTTGCGGAAGAGATCATGGCGCGAGAGGAGGGGTAGGAATGGCCGTAAAACACAGGGGGCTCGGGAAAGGATTGGGCGCCCTGATCGATGAGACGAAATCGGCTAGCCCTGGCGAATTGGGCAGAGCAATGGAGATTCCTCTCGACCGACTTTCGCCGAATCCGTTTCAGCCGAGGCGGGCATTTGATCAGGCCAAGATCGATGAACTGGCTGAGTCGATAAGGCAGCATGGAGTGCTTCAGCCGATCGTTGTGAGGCCGATGGGGGATTCGTATCAGATCATCGCCGGCGAACGCAGGTGGCGAGCGGCGCAAACCGCGGGGCTGGATACCATTCCGGTGGTGGTGAGGGACCTAGATGACGCTGGCATGATGCAGACTGCCCTGATTGAGAATGTGCAGCGAGAGAATCTGAACCCTGTAGAGAAGGCAGCAGCATACAAGCGCCTCATGGATGAATTCGACATGACCCAGGAACAACTATCTGCTGTGGTTGGAGTTAGCCGTCCCGTCGTTGCAAACGCGGTGAGATTGCTCTGCCTGCCAGAGGAGATTTTGGATTCTGTTTCACGTGAAACAATGTCCGAGGGTCATGCACGATGCTTATTGGCGCTTCCGGCTGCGGCGGTTCAGATCGAGGTCGCCAAGCAAGTAGTACAAAAGGGCCTTTCAGTGAGGCAGACGGAAGAACTTGTGAAGAGGCTTGGTGAGAATGTTTCACGTGAAACAATCCCGCATAGGAAAAGGGAGAGCGACCCGGATGCGACTGCGATAGCCCACCGACTTGGAGAGCGTCTGGGGACAAAGGTGAAGATATCGGGATCCCAACGGAAGGGCAGATTGGAGATCGAGTACTACTCGCCCGACGATCTGGATCGCATCCTTGATGTCATACTTGGGACTGTCTAGAGCGAGTGCATCACTGGCTCAGGGGCGTCCGTTGGCTGGGTGTCTGTGCGATTTGAGAGGGGGTCAAGGCCCTCTGGGCCTAGCATCACATGAATCTCGCTGGTTTCGTGTCTCAGCTCATGGCAGAGGGGCAGTTGCTTCCTCTCATTCTGTCAGTGGTTCTCTTAGCTGCGACAGTGGTGTTCGTAGTATCCAACGCTCACCTTCGCAGGCTCTCCAAGTCGTATCGCTCCCTTCTTGCTGGCCAGGAGGGGCGGAACCTTGAGACGCTCATACTCGAATACATAGGCAGGGTTGATGCTCTAGGCGCTGAAATCGAGAAGACGAAAACTGATCTGTTGGGTCTTCAATCGGCGGTGTTGAAGCACGTTCAGAAGGTCGGACTCGTTCGCTATGATGCCTTTGACGACATTGGCGGGGAGCAGAGCTTCTCTGTTGCGCTTCTGGACGCCAACGCCAATGGCCTGGTCATCAGCGGGCTCTGCGGACGCGAGGAGACGCGCGTCTACGCCAAGCCTGTGAATGGCGGCAGATCCAATCACACGCTGTCCACTGAGGAGATTCGCGCGATAGCGAGGGCAATCGAGGAATACAGGGCAAGCTGAGCGTGAAATGAGCTGCTAGCTACTTTGAGACCAGGAGGCGGGACCCATGATGTTTGCGGATAGGGATGAAGCCGGCGCCCGTCTTGCTCAGCTTGTATCGGCTCGGCGCCCGAACTGGAAGGACCCCATCGTGCTCGGGCTGCCTCGCGGAGGGGCGCCAGTTGCGGAGTATGTGGCCGATGCTCTTCACGCAGAGTTGGATATCGTGATCGCGCGGAAGATAGGTGCTCCCGGGAACCCTGAGGTGGCTATCGGGGCAATTGGCCCCAGCGGCGAGCGTGTCATGGATGATCGGCTTCAGCACGTGCTAGGCGTTGGAGCGCCGTACATCGATGGGGAGATTGAGAAGGAGATGGCGGAGATCCGCCGACGTGAGGCGAAGTACCGGGGGATGAGGCCCAAACCGCGATTCGATGGCCGTGATGTCGTGCTTGTGGACGATGGCATCGCCACTGGATACACTGTTATGGCTGCCGCTCGACACATCCGCAGGCACGAACCGCGAAGCCTGATGATTGCCACTCCTGTCTGCCCTGCTGACAGAATTCCCGATCTTCGCGCGGAAGCTGACGAGGTGGCCTGCATATCTTTTCCCACCGATTTTATGGCGGTCGGGCAGTTCTACCGCGTTTTCGGGCAGGTATCCGATAGCGAGGTGCTCACTGTTCTCAACCGTGCATGGGCGCGTCAACGGACCAGGGAATCTGATATGTAGGCAATGATGCCTCGGGCGATGGCATCCGCCATTCGCATCACCAGAGAGAGGCGCGTGTTCTGGAGTACGAGATACTCCATGAAACCGCCGACGTTGACTACGCCAGTGATGTGGGCGGTCCCGATGTGTGGAAGGTCCTTATTCACTCCAGTGCCAGGCCTCAATGGCCCATCGGCAAAGGTGATGTATCCTACACTCCCTAGCTTTCCCAGGCATGCGTCGACTGCAAGGATGTGACACCCATCTCGCTGGCGATGCTCCAACAAGCCGATTGTCTCACCAAGGTTTCCGGCATGGACTGGGTCGTCCAGCGTGCCAAGGACCGCAGCGTACTTCTCCAGAAACCGCCACTCCCTGAGTTTCGAACCGACTATCGGGCCGAGCGAATCGCCTGTGGATCTGTCGGTGCCTATGCACACTATTGCGAGTGCAGGAGGCTGGCCTTCGGGAAGACGCCCTAGGCACGCGGAAAGTGAGCGTGCAAGCCACCAGCACGCATCTGGGCTGTCAACGTGTAGCCTTCCTGGCAGGAGTTCACCAGAACCGAGAATCATGGTCTGGGCAGTGAGTGCCACATCATCAATGTGATCCAATTATGGCGTCCTCCGTCGTTGCGCAGCCGGGAAGGCCCGGCGGAGATGCTAACTGCAGTATATGAGTAGTGGCCACACAGTATGTGGATGCCTGCCAGGCCGATCGTGCAAGCAAGCCAAGGCGGCGAATATGCATTCTGATGAGAGGCGGATCGATTCCGCCAAGGGCTTCTGCGCACCACAGAGGCTTCCGTGGCCATGCGGATGGACGCTGGGAGGAATGTCGAAATGACCCGCGACACAGACACATCCCTGCGAATTGGATTGAGCAGCGGAGCGGAGCGTGCGCTTAGGGAGGCATCAGCGCTCATGAGCAGCGGGCGCGAACGAGAGGCCCTCGCAGTTCTGCACGTGGCCACACAGTGTAAGGAGACGAGCGCTTGTGCTCACAACAAGGCAGGAATATGTTATGCTCGATTAGGCGACCTAGGGCGTGCACGGAGGGAGTTCGAGGCCGCTATCGCGGGTGATCACGATTCAGTTGACGCCTACCTGAATCTGGGCAGCGTCCAGCTGGACATGGGCGATGTCGAGTCGGCCGTGACCACCTACGGGAAGGCAATACAGATAGAGCCCGGGAATGTCGCGGCAAGGTACAACCTGATGTCGACCATACGCGAGAAACCCGTGGACTCATGTCTCGATACCCAGTCGACTCGCGTCCAGTGCTCACGGGCTGTGTGGAAGCAGCAGGATTCATTCAGGTCTCTTGTGGTCTCAAGGTTTCTGCTGTTTCTTGTGATTGCCGCGGCAGCGGTGTCCGTAATAGTGCTGCAGAGGAGGTAGGCACGTGTCTGTCTACGTCTGCAATGAACATGGCCGACCACCCAGGCGGAACAGGTCGCGCAATAGTAGGCCATTCCTATGTGAGAGGAGGGGCGGCTTCATCCCCGCAATGAACTGCGAGGTTTCTGCCGCCGAATCCCCATGACCAGCAGGTTCAACCTAAGGCGACGAACGGCAGTCACCATAGGCGTAGTGGCCATATCGCTCCTAGCAGGTCTCGGTTGGAGCGCAGGAAGGATGCTTCCATCACTCATCGACAGCGATAGAATCTGCCGCGGGGTAAGCATAGGAGGGTTCGACGTAGGCGACATGACCGTTCCGGAGGCGCGCGGAAGCCTACAGGAACACGTACGGCAGCTCCAGACGGAGCCGATCATACTTGGGCTCGGAACTGAGCAGTGGCGCGTGAACCCTGCTGATGTCGGAACCGCTATCGAGTTGGAATCGGCTCTGGGAGCAGCCCGGATGGTGGGACACACTGGCTCTCTTGTTCGACGGCTGTCCGAAAGATCGGCGGCTAGAAAGTCCGGCGTCGATATCCCGTGGATTGTGTCCGTTGATGAACAGGCGCTGCGAGACCTCGTTTTCGACATGGCCAGAGTGGTGTCCATTGATCCGAAAGATGCGACCCTCATCATCACTGCCGAAGACGAAGTCATCATAGAACCATCCATGGATGGACGGAAGCTCGATGTGGAGAGGCTGATATACGATCTGAGATCAGCCACACTTTTGGGAACCGCCCGATATGTCGCCATGCCAGTCGATGTGGTCACCGCCAACGTGACCACCGCCGAGCTAGAGGCAAAAGGCATTCGGCGCTTGATCTCGAAGTACAGCACCAAGTTCAATGCTGCAAACTACAAACGCACACAGAACATCCGGCTCGGAGTGCAGAAACTAGACGGATTGGTGCTTGCTCCCGGAGCCGAGCTTTCATTCAACGATGTGGTTGGCCCTAGAGTGCCCGAGAGGGGTTTCATGGAGGCAGACATAATCTTCAACTCTGAGTTGGTTCCGGGCATCGGCGGAGGCATATGCCAGGTCTCCAGCACCCTCTACAACGCCGCGCTGCTCGCCCTGATGGAAGTGGCATCGAGGGTGAACCACTCACTCCCAAGCAGCTATGTGCCGCTTGGCCGAGACGCCACAGTGTCGTACGGGAGCATTGACCTCAAGGTCAGGAATACTACCAAGCATCACGTGCTGATACGCTGCTTTGTTTCAGGGAACACGGTGACGTTCAAGATCTTCGGCGACATCCCAGATGACATGGACGTGAGCATTCGCACGGAAGTGCTGGAGAGAATAGAGCCCAACACTATTGAACAGATGGACCCTACGATCCCAACGGGCGCTCGAGTGGTCGTGGAGAAAGGCTCACCTGGGTATCGTGTGGCGGTCGAGCGGGTAGTCAAAGTGGATGGCGCTGTGGTCAGCACTGAACTCATATCCAGAGACAGGTACAAACCGCAGTCAGCGGTAGTCAGGGTGGGTACAGGTGCACCCGCGCTCGATCTTCCTCCTGTCCAAACCCAATGAGAGCATAGGGCGGACTGCAGACCGACGAGGGCAGGCTCGATCTTCCCACCGGTCAGCAGCGGAAGACACAGTCCCATGTTACAGCATATGTATGCTGAAGGCCGAGTTCGGCGCTGGTGCGCCCATATCTGGCAAGCGGTTGAAACCGCTGCGTGGAGGCGGTCCGGAATCCGACACTATGCACTTGGCATCGAGTTCGCAGGCTTCGTGATCATGGGGTTCGTGATTGGCGCATACCTCGATTCTACTCGGGGCACGCGGCCTTGGGGTGCGATCGTTGGTTTTCTTGTAGGGATCCTAAGCGGCGCTCTCAGCGTGAAGCGGGCAGTGGATGAGATGGCAACGCGAGCTCGTAGAAACAGACGGTGAATTCGCTAGGGAATTGGCGATTTCGTCCTGTGAAGATGGACAGTCGTCCTGCATAGCGGATGATGAAAGGAAACTGGGATGAACGATCAGCAGGAATCTGGAGAGGTCAATACTGCAGAGCGGCCCGCTCGGCCATGGGCGGGCCTTTGGGAGCTGTTCCTGACCTTCTTCAGGATTGGCGCTTTTACAATCGGCGGGGGATACGTGATGGTTCCCCTCATTCAGAAGGACCTCGTTGACAAGAGGCAGTGGCTCAGTAAGGAGGAGTTCGTAGACATCCTTGCTGTGGCGCAGACTGCGCCTGGTCCGATAGCGGTCAACACATCGGTATATGCTGGATACACCCTCCGGGGGCTACGCGGAGCTATTGCATCGGTTGGCGGCTGCATATTGCCATCGATCATGGTGATCCTCGTCGTGGCGGCTGCGTTTGATCGAATATCGGCGTACCACTTGATGAAGGCGGCTTTCGCTGGGATACGTCCAGCAGTGGCGGTGCTGATCGTATCGGCCGTTCTCAAGATAGGCAAGCCGGTGGTTCGGTCGTGGCAACAGCTCGCGGTGGCTGTTGGCGCTGCGTGCGCAGTGGCTGTCTTCCACATTAGTCCGCCGCTGGTGATCACCATCGCTGCTCTGGTGGGGCTGGCGTTAGGCACTGGAGGTGCACTCTCATGATCCTGCTGGATCTGTTTCTCAGTTTCGCAAGGGTGGGTTTGTTCACCTTCGGCGGTGGGTATGCCATGCTTCCCCTGATTGAGAACGAGATCATCCAAGGGCGTGGCTGGCTTACCCTGGAGCAGTTCACTGACATGGTGGCGATAGCTGAGGTGACGCCGGGGCCGATAGCTGTGAACAGCGCCACCTTCGTTGGGTACCGGCTCGCTTCCGTGCTTGGCGGCGTCGTAGCCACGTTGGGGGTTGTGACTCCGTCAGTACTGATCATGCTCGCCCTCGCCATGCTTGCCCGAAGATTCGAGGAGTCTGCTGCCTTGTGCCGGATCAAGGCAGGTATGCGGCCAGCCGTCGCTGGCCTGATAGCCGCCGCAGCCATCTCAGTGGCCCGGGTAAGCCTGCGAGACCTGAAGTCGGTAGGCATTGCTGCCGCGGCTGCGGGCATGCTCTTCGGTGTGAAGATGGACCCCATACTAGTCCTCATCATATCGGGCGTGCTTGGGGTGTTCATTTTCGCCTAGTCTTGATGATCAGGATGCACGTCTTGCCTTGCCAACGGAAGATCGGGCTGAAGACCGTCTCTAGGAACCTCCACACTCTCAATACCTCCTGATGGTGCGCACTTATGTCCTGTGTCCATGTTCCATTATATCGGAACGGCATGCGGGCGTGATTGTGCTTCCGGATGTGGCTTGGTGAGTAAAGAGTCATGTTCTCAGCCCGTGTAAGTTATCGCCCGTTCGCGGCATCCTATGGGATGTACTGTGCAATGGGCAGAAAGGGGCAACACAATGATAATCAGCCTTGCAACCTTTGAGCACCTGCCGAAGCGCGTTGGAGGCCTAGCTGAGGCTGCCACATCCATAGGCGAGTCTCTCGCGCGCGACAACGAAGTCATGGTGTTCATGCCTTCCCACGGGATCCACAAAACCGAGAAGGAACTGAAGGTCAAGAAGTACGGCAAGTTCGCGATAACATCCAATGCAGGTTCATGTGATGTCACGGTATACGAGATGGACCGCAACGGAGTGCGAATGTTCCTTCTGAGCGACGAGGTCATGGATCATCCCGATGTCTACATGCCCAGGGAGACACTGACCGGGAAGATCGTGCACTTCGCACGGGCCTTTCCTGCGGCTATCAACCTCATCCTCGCCAAAGAGGGAAAGAAGCCTGATGTGGCGCACATCAATGACTGGCACTGCGTCCTCGGAGGCGCGGCTGCAAGGAAGTATTTCGGCATACCCATGGTGTACACCATACATAGGATCTGCAAGGAGAAGATCGGCGTAAGGGACATGATAGATGCAGGTCTCCGCGAATTCGTTGATGTGGACTGCGTCGAGGAGATGCCGAATGGCGCGGATCTTTTCAACCTAGAGACCTACGGATGCAAGATATGCGACTACCTGACGACAGTCAGCTACACCTATCTCAACGAGGAGTGGGACACGCTTTTTGGCCGCTATGCTGGCAAGGTCACGTACGTGTGGAATGGGATGGACTCCACCTTCTGGAATCCGTCGCGGCTGAATGATGCTGACAAGCCCAGATCCGAGAGGCGTGCCTCCCTGCTTCGTGAGAATGGGCTGGAGGATGGGCCGTTCTTCTTCTATGTTGGACGTTTCGATATGGAACAGAAGGGCGTAGACCACATGTTTGCCGCAACAGACCTGATCCTGCAGGGCAAGGTTCCCGACGCCGATCGAGTGAAGCAGGATATGAGGCTGGTCGTACTCGGATCCGGAGACCCAGTTCTCGAACAGATGGCCCGGGACATGGAGAAGAGATATCCCAGGAACGTCAAAGTCATCGTGGGCTATCTATCTCGGGAGGTAACACGCGAGTACTACGGCGCTGCCGATTTCGCGATGGTTCCCTCCAACTTCGAGCCTTTCGGACTGGTTCAACTTGAGGCCATGTGCATGGGCGCCATACCGGTCGGAACCGCAGTCGGCGGGATCAATGACACGGTGATCGATATTGACAGATCGAAGGAGAAGGCAACTGGGAAGCTGGTTCGCCCGAGAGATCCCATGGCGTTAGCAGGCGCCATGGTGAAGATGAGTGCGCTCGCTATCGAGGATAAGCCCAGGATTGAGCGGGTGAGAGCGAACGGCAGGCCACACGTGATGACGGAGTTCACGTGGGAAAAGGCTGCACAGAGGTATCTTGCCGTCTATCAGCGAAAAGCCACCATGAAACTGCCATTCGCGGATTTCGGCGGCCCATTCTAGGGCAACCGCGACGTACGGAAATGCATGCGGCGGGCGGTCCGATGATCTATCGCAACCTGGAACGTTGCATCAGGACCCCGCCTCGCCCAAGGCGACCGTTGGACCTCGCTGGGTTGCCTGACGCATACTCCACTGACGGCTGGTTACCATATAAGCGCGATTGGCGAGCAAAACCAGCAAAGATACTGGGGGCGAAGTCAGTGAGTCAGTGGGTTAAGCATCTGGTCAGGCTAGTAGTGTCGGCGCTTGTGCTGATGTTCATCTCCTTTCTAATACCGGGCTTTGCAACTGTGACCTTCTGGACAGCGCTTATCGCAGCGGCTGTAATCACGGTCCTGGGATGGCTCATCGAAACCATATTGGGACGTGCGGTGTCCCCATATGGGAGAGGAATCGTGGGGTTTCTAGTGTCGGCTGTAGTGATCTATGCTACCAAGTTCATCGTTCCAGGCATGACGGTGAGCATTCCTGGAGCGCTTCTTGCGGCCTTTGTCATCGGGCTAGTGGACATGTTCGTCCCTACCACGCTGCGCTGAGAGTTTCACGTGAAACATTCGATCCCCGCAGGCCCCTTTCGGAGACGCCGGGAGGGGTTTTTCCGCGCTATGCAGGACAACCCGGTAGAGGTGTCTAACATATGTGGGAACCATCTGTGGGAGTGATGCATCCTGGGGGCCATAGCTGAATCGAGCTTCATCAGGAATCTGATCGCCGGAACGCTATCCAGGCAGGCCCTGACAGACGCAACGGTGGGAGTGTTGTCGTCCGCAGTGACTGTCGCGATCATCATCCTTGTTTCGACTCTCATTCTTCGAATCTCCTCTCGTCTGATAGACCGCGTTTTCAAGCTGCGCGAGGCTGAGCAACTCAAGCTTCTCCGTGACACGAGGCGCCTGCTTACTCTGCGTACCCTGATGAAAAGCATCATCAAGTACGCGGTGTACTTCGCAGGCGCGATAATGATTCTGGCAGAGCTGGGTGTGAATACGTCTAGTCTCATCGCTGGCGCCGGCATCGCCGGAGTGGCACTGGGCTTCGGGGCTCAGAACCTCGTGCGAGACATGATCACCGGGTTCTTCATTCTGTTCGATGATCAATTCGCTGTGGGGGACTATGTGGGCATCGCCGGTGTGTCGGGCACTGTGGAGGAGATTGGGTTAAGGGTGACCCGCGTGAGGGACTTCGCTGGCCAGCTGCATATCGTGCCGAACGGCAGTATTGGACTGGTAACTAACTTTCGCGGGAGGAGCATGAGGGTGATGTTCGATGTGCAGGTGGATTACTCCACGGACATCGGGAGAGCAATGGCCCTGCTCAATCGCGCGTTCAAGGAGAGTAGATCCAGCATTGCCGGGCTCGTAGAAGGCCCCACAGTCCTCGGGGTTCAGAGCCTGGGGGAGTCTGGGGTCGCCCTTCGAGTGTGGGCGACTGCCAAGCCCATGTCTCAATGGGATGTGGAACGCGACATCAACCTGCTGATAAAGAGCACTCTGGATGAGAATGGAATACGGGTCGCGTTCCCTCAGAGGCGGGTCATTTTTGACAATGTGCCCGGAGAGAAGCCGCCTGGCTCGGATGTGAACTGATAATCTGGTCTCTGTGCAGCAAACAGGAGGGCTCCAATGAACTACCGTCTGGGTGACTTGGTGAGGCTGAAGAAGCAGCACCCGTGCGGAAGCAATGTGTGGGAAGTCATGAGAGTCGGCGCGGATTTTCGCATCAAGTGTCAGGGATGCGGGCGTGTTGTGATGTTGCCGCGGGTCCAATTTGAGCGTGATGTTCGGGAAATCATGAACGGGCACGGAGGAGGGACCAACAGTGCTAAATGATGAATCACCCTTCTCCTCACCCGGTTTCCCACCCATCTGAAGCCTGGTGGATGGTTGCACCTGTCACTGGGGGATGCTATAATTCATCTCGCGATCCCTGCTCCGTGCAATGACACGGGGCCGTTAGTCCGAGGGGAGGTGAAGTCAGTGCACGCCTACGAGAGCATGTTCATCATCAGCTCGCAGCAGTCAGAGGAGCAGGCCGACTCTCTCATAGCCAAGTTCGAGGAGTTGATCACGTCCAACGGAGGAGAGCTGGTAAAGACCGATCGTATGGGTAGGCGCAGGCTGGCGTATCAAATCGGGGACGATCTAGAAGGTTACTACACTGTCCTCTATTTCAACGCTACCGGCGCTACCGTTGCGGAGCTCGAGCGGGTTTTCAAGATCACCGATGGAGTGATCCGCTACCTGATAATCCGGAAGGACGATTAACCGTTTGCCGGGCCGTCAATAACGAGGCAGGGTGGTGTTCCTATGAACAAAGCCGTGTTGGTAGGCCGGCTTACTCGGGACCCCGAAGTGCGGGCCACTCAGAGCGGCGTGGCTGTCGCCCGGTTCAGTGTGGCGGTAGACAGGCCATTCGCAAACCAGGCAGGTGAGCGAGAGACCGATTTCATCGATGTTGTTGTCTGGCGAAAGCAGGCCGAAACCGTGGGGCAGTACCTAAAGAAAGGGCGCCTCGTCGGCGTTGAAGGCGCGATCCAGACTAGAACATATGAGAAAGATGGCCAGAAGCGCAGGGCCTGGGAAGTAGTTGCGGATCGCGTGGAGTTCCTCGACCGTGGGAGCGATGCCCCTGCGCGCGCGCCAGCCAACCAGGCTGGGCAGGAGGAACGATCCGGAGTGGAAGACCGCAACCCGGAGACATTCGGGGATGAGGTTGGGCCTGAACAAGTTCCGTTCTAGGTGCATCACATCGGCGCCTCATCGATGAGGAGGACTTCACTACATGAAGCGCGAGAAAGGACGCAAGTCGAGAAGGCGAGTATGCTCGTTCTGCGTCGATAAGGTCGTGTCTATCGACTACAAAGAGACCGCTAAGCTTCGGCGGTACATCTCGGAGAGGGGCAAGATTGTTCCCCGTCGGATCTCCGGGAACTGCGCGAAGCACCAGCGCCAGCTGACAATAGCCATCAAGCGTTCGAGGCACATTGCGCTGATGCCATTCACAACGGAGTAGCGTCGGGCTAACTAGAACCCTGGCTGTAAGGATGCGAAAACTCTTTGGCGGTGTTCAGCCCCAAAGAGTTTTCTTGCTCATACAGGCGATTAGCCCCTGAGAGGGCATCGGCAGGCATTATGAAGGTTTCGGCGAAGTGGATCGAGAACGAACGTATCTGTGGCTGTGGTGCAGATACGGGTGCGGGAGGAATTCCAATGCCGCATGATGGGGAGTCCGACATCGCTCGTAACTTCAAGACCATCGACTGGCTGAAGGCCGAGATACTCGGCAGCATATCATCCCTCTACCGATCGCTGTCGCGCGCCGGCGAGGAACCGCGCGCCGTGGATCTGGCCAATGCAGTCATCGGATGCTACCTATTGGGCAAGAGGATAGGGATAAGCTACGCGGCACTTGATGAACAGATTGAGAAGAACATTCGTGAGAATATACAGAACGAGCACGAGATCGAGAAGTGGTACACTGACTTTAGTGCTCTTGCGAACCATAGGAGGGGGCGCACGCCTTGAAATCGCCTCGTACCCAAAGCCAGAGCGCGAGGGCTGTCACCGAAGGGGCGCTTCTGGCTGCACTCACCATTGTCCTTTATGTCGCGGATTTCTACACGAAACTGTTGGTGTATGTGATTCCAGTCCCCATAGCGATTCTCGTCGTGAGGCGGGACCTGCGCACAGGCGCCATGGCCGCGGTTGTGGCGGCGCTTGGAGTGGGGCTGATACTCGGTCCTATCGACGGCCTGATAGTTCTCGCAAGCGTGGGCTTCGTAGGCCTATCACTCGGATTCTGCCTATCGAAGCGGATCTCGTGGATCACCACCATAGCGTTTACCTCAATCGCCGCCCTAGGCATGATAGTGATGGACTTCCTGCTTGGTGCGGTAGCGGCGCGTCTCTCGCCGGCGGCTTCCCTCGCGCAGATGCAGAAGCTGATGTTGGAAGCGGGTGCGCAGGCACAGGCGATATACAAGAAGATGGGAGTCGCAGAGGAAACACTGAAGGCTGGCACACAGCTGTTTGACATGCTCCCGAAACTGTTCGAGACGTTTCTACCGGTGGTTGCCATCATGATCGCCGTAACTGCAGCTGGAATAGCTTATGCAGTGACCCGGTTCGTGCTGAAGAGGACCAATCACTATGTGGATCCGATACCGCCATTCCAAGAGTGGCGAATCGAATGGCAGTGGGCGTGGGGATTGATCGCCGGGATCCTCCTGGGCAACGCAGGAGCGATCTGGAAGATGCCGATCGTCGCGACTGTTGGCCAGAACATCATGGTTGCATTTTGGATGCTTTACGGGGTGCAGGGGGTAGCTGTGCTCTGGTGGAGTCTGGCCAAGTACAATGTGGCTAAGGGGCTGAGGGTGCTGATCGCTCTGATGATATACACATCGCCAGCTCTGAACCCATTGCTGCCGTTGGCAGGAGTCCTGGACGGCTGGTTTGATTTTCGGAAGATGGCCGCGAAACGCGGATAGATACCTATAACAGGGAGGGAGGTAGTGGGTGGGCCGAGTTCATGGTGCTCACCTGCGCTAGCTCATGATGGTAGTCCTCCAGAAAGATGTCCCTGGTTTGGGCAAGAAGGATACTGCAGTGGAGGTGTCCGACGGGTATGCGCGCAATTTCCTGCTTCCGAGGGGCTTGGCCCTTGCTGCTTCCTCAAATGAACTGCAGCGGGTCGAGGCGATACGGGAGGCTGGGAAGCGCAAGGAACTGCGCGAGGAGACCAAGGCTAGGGAGGATGCACGGAAGCTGAAGTCACAGGGTGTCACGGTGAGTGTAAAGGCGGGCGACGCCGGCAGGCTCTATGGCTCAATCACATCCAAGGATCTGGCCAGCGCAATCAAGAAGGTCATCGGGGTGGATGTGGACCGAAGAAAGATAGAGCTGAAGGAGCCGATCAGGGAGGTTGGGACCCATTCTGTGACCGTGCGTCTGTTCCCAGGAGTGAGTGCTGATGTTATCATAAATGTCGTGCCCCAAGAAGACGCCCGGCCATAGGCGCGGCGGACCGGTGGGCGCCTAGGGAGGGCTTTGTCTATGAAGTCGCTCGTTGAGAAGTTCATCAGGATGGGAAGCAAGAATCTGGCGGAGAAGCTCCAGGACGACGAGCTACTTACGAGACAGGTGGCAGCTGTATTCGGCATACTGTCCGATCTATATGGGCCGGATAAGCTAGTGCTGAAGGCGGGCAAGCTCGATGCCTTGAACCTGATGCGGTCTGAGAAGATCGAAGACAAGATCCTGGCCTTGGAGCGTATCGTGTTTGAGGATCCTACAATAGAGAAGGCGCCGACCCCCGCGGAATGTGAGACGGTCATTTCCGACATCGAGGAGGAGATTGCCGACATCATTGCTAGGCGGCGGGTGGAGGAGAAGATAGAACGTAGGATCACCGATAGGATGCAGCAGAGGCATGAAGACTACGTAAATGAGATAAAGATGCAGATACTGAAGGAGGACTCAGGCCCGGACACCCCTGAGACCCTCAGGAAGCTCGAAGAGCTCAAGCTGCTCGAATCGAAGCAACTGGCCCGTTCCGCAATGGAGATCGTCCGCCCATCAGCGATGTCGGAGGTTGTTGGGCAGGACAGGGCGGTCAAGGCGCTATTGGCCAAGGTCGCATCGCCATTCCCGCAGCACGTGATATTGTACGGACCACCCGGTGTGGGCAAGACCACTGCCGCCAGACTTGCTCTGGAAGAGGCAAAGAAGGCGAGATTCACCCCGTTCGAGCAGAATGCCAAATTCGTTGAAGTTGATGGGACCACACTCAGGTGGGACCCTCGGGAGGTCACGAATCCTCTGCTCGGCTCTGTGCATGACCCTATATACCAGGGCGCCAAGCGCGACCTCGCCGAAGGCGGGGTTCCTGAGCCGAAACTGGGTCTGGTGACTGAGGCCCACGGGGGAGTCCTGTTCATTGATGAGATAGGGGAGATGGACCCGACCCTCCTGAACAAACTCCTTAAGGTCATGGAGGATAAGAGGGTCACCTTTGAGTCGTCGTACTACGACTCGGCTGATCCCAGTGTGCCAACTTACATCAGAAAGCTTTTCGAGGAGGGTGCGCCGGCCGACTTTGTGCTGATAGGCGCCACTACCCGGGATCCATCGGAGCTGAGCCCGGCCCTGCGTTCCCGCACTGCTGAGGTCTATTTCGAACCCCTGACTCAGCTCGGCATACAGCAGATCGTGATGAACGCCGCGATAAAGCTTGATGTGAGCATGGACCCCGAGATTCCAGCCGTGGTGAGCGACTACACCATCGAAGGCCGCCGGGCCACGGCTCTGTTGATCGATGCTTACGGACTTGCGCTGTTCCACTCAGCCCAGATGGAGTTGGCATCGGAATCAGCAGAGCTTCCGGAGCCGGACGAGGGAGGGGCGGCGAACGCTTCGAGGCGTGCCGCCAAGGATGTTCGGGTCGCCATGGCTGATCTAGAGGAGGCCATCCGCCTCGGCAGGCTTTCGCCTAACGTCCATACTAGAGCGTCTGACACGGCTGAGACTGGGAAGGTGTTCGGCCTAGGCGTTTCGGGGTTCCTAGGTTCTGTCATCGAGATAGAGGCGATCGTATTCTCGGCTCGCGAGGACGGGAAGGGAACCATCAGGTTCAACGAGACTGCTGGCAGCATGGCGAAGGACTCGGTGTTCAACGCTGCATCAGTGTTCAGAGGCTTGACTTCCAAGGATCTTGCCGACTACGACGTCCACGTGAATGTGGTCGGCGGCGGGGATATCGACGGGCCTTCTGCTGGCACAGCGGTGCTCTTAGCGATACTCAGCTCAGTCTTCTCCTGCCCGATCAGACAGGACGTCGCCGTCACCGGCGAGCTCTCAATTCAGGGCAAGGTGCGCGAAGTCGGAGGCATCTTCGAGAAGCTGTACGGTGCAAGGCAGGCGGGAATCCGCAAAGTGATAGTGCCTGCGGAGAATGGGAAGGACATCCCAGCTGGAATCACCGGCATCGAAATCGTTCCCGTTTCCAGCGTGACGGAGACCTTCTCCCATGTGTTCGCAGGCGAGATCTCGCTCAAGAAGTAGAGTGCGCACCGCGCATACGAGGTGATTGGCATTGGCAGCAGCTGACATGGGAGGCCTTGATCGGATGCCCCCGCAGAACCTTGAGGCGGAGCAGTCCACCTTAGGCTCTATGCTGCTCGATAAGGAAGCGATAGCGAGGGCAGTGGAGATCTTGGTTGCTGAGGACTTCTATCGGGAGGTTCACAGGACGATCTTCGATACTCTGGTCACCCTCTTCAACAGGGGCGAACCTGCTGACCTCGTAACCGTTACGGAAGCTCTGCGACAACGAAACTCCCTGGACCAGGTGGGCGGAGCATCCTACATTAGCACCCTCGCGAACACGGTTCCAACCGCTGCGAACTGCGAGTATTACGCCAAGATCGTGAAGAACAAGGCGATACTCAGGGCTCTCGTGGCGGCGGGCACCGAGATCGCCGGGATGGGATACGACAGCGCTGCTGAGGTGGGAGTTGCGCTCGACAGGGCGGAACAGCTCATCTTCAGGATCTCTCAGCGGGGCGAGACAGGCAGCATCGCGGATATGAAGACTGTCCTGATGACTACGTTCGACCGGATTGAACGGCTCTACACCAGCAAGGGAGCAATCACTGGGCTTTCGACCGGGTTTACCGAGATGGACAACATGCTCTCCGGCCTGCAACCGTCGGAGCTCATCGTGATCGCAGCCCGGCCCTCCATGGGGAAGACAGCTTTCGCGCTGAATATCGCAGAGAATGTTGGGCTCGCGCAGAAGAAGCCAGTGCTCATATTCAGCCTGGAGATGTCCCGCGAGCAGCTTGCCCAGAGGATGCTCTGTTCTCAGTCGTCAGTCGATGGGCAGAAGCTCAGGCGGGGGAACTTATCCGATGCTGACTGGCCACGACTCTCTCGTGCGTTGGGGCGGCTGAGCGAAGCGCCGATCTACATCGACGACAGTCCCTCCATAACCGCTCTCGAGATCCGCACCAGGGCGCGACGGCTCAAGGCGGAGCATGGGCTTGCGCTGGTGGTAATCGATTATCTTCAGCTGGTGCAGGGCAGGGATCGGGTAGAGAACCGACAGCAGGAGATCGCTGAGATCACCAGGTCTCTGAAAGCCCTGGCGCGGGAGCTTGATGTGCCGGTTCTATCCCTTGCCCAGCTGAGCCGGGCCGTAGAAGCGACGGCTGATAAGCGCCCGCTGCTCTCACACCTGAAGGAGAGCGGAGAGATTGAGCAGTCTGCTGACGTGGTGGCTTTCATCTACCGTGAGGAGTACTATAAGCCCGACACCGAGCGGAAGAACATCGCTGAGATCATGGTCGCGAAGCAGCGCAACGGCCCGACGGGCTCGTTCGATCTGGTGTGGCAGAAAGAGTTCACTAGGTTCCGAAACGTCGAGAGATATGATCCGCAGGCGGAGGCAGCCTCATAGCAGGGCTCTTTGCTGGTAGCGAGCCTATGCCGGAGTGCAGCCCCGCTCCTCCATATGCGACATCTAGCCTATCGCCTTACGCTTGTCTTGGAGCAACGCCTTCTCCATGAAATCCCGTATTCGGGAGGTTCCATTGAGTAGATCCTCTCTGCAGGATGTGTAGGAGACTCGGAGATACTGCTCCTTCTCCCCGGGATTTGGAGCGCCGAAGGCGGTTCGCGACAGAACTGCAACGTTGGCTTCTTCGAGAAGCGCCTGCTGTAGGGAATCGGCATCGGGAACCCCCGCTATTCTGCACGCTTCTGTGACATTCGGGAAAGTGTAGAATGCTCCAGCAGGCGCCAGACACCTGAATCCGGGTATTCTGTTGAGCTCCTGCACAAGCAGATCGCGACGGGCGGCGAACTCCATCCGCATGGCCTCCACGGCATCCTGTGGGCCGTCGAGTGCGTCAATCCCCGCATACTGGGTGAATGTGGCAGTGCACGACTCGGCGTTCATCATGAAGAGGTCGAGCTTACGAGCGAGTGTGCGGTTCACGACTCCGAAGCCAAGGCGCCAGCCAGTCATGGCGTAGGTTTTGGAGAATCCGTCGATGAGTATGGTCCGCTCTTTCATGCCAGGTCTTGATATGATGCTTTCGAACTTGCCAGCGTAAATCAGGCGCGAGTAGATCTCGTCGGACATGACCCATAGGTCGTGCCTGTTCGCGATTTCGGCTATGCGGTCGAGGTCGGCGCCGGACAGGACAGCGCCTGTGGGGTTGTGCGGGAAGTTGAGGATGATCATGGAAGTGCGCGGAGTCACCAGGCTCTCCAGTTGGTCCACATCCATGGAGAACCCGCGCTCTTCGGTTAGGGGAGCGGACACGTACCGAGCGCCCACCATGTTGACGATAGACGGATATGCAGGGTAACATGGGTTTGGACCGATTACTTCTGTTCCGGAATCGACGCAGGCCATGATTGAGTGGAAGATCAGGGGTTTGGTTCCCGGGGCCACAACTATCTCGTCTGGGGCCACATCGGTGCGGCGGGTAGAGTTCACGTATGCCGCTGCCGTCTCGCGAAAAGCCCACACCCCTGACGCAGGCGAGTAGTGGGTCTTGTTGTCGAGAATCGCTTTGCATCCGGAAAGTTTGATGTTGTTGGGGGTATCGAACTGCGGCTCTCCAATGTAGAGGCTGATTATGTCTCGCCCCTGGGCCTTCATCTGAATTACTTGCTCCAGTACCTCAAATGCGCGCTCAGGTCCTAGTCGGTCAGCTCGTGGTGCATACCTCATCGGATAGCCCTCCGTTCTTGGATTGTTCTGAAATGCGTTGGCGCGTTGATTCGCCCCTAGGGCCCAATACTCCTGCATAGGAGGGGGGATTATCGATGAAACGGAGTGCTCTTGTTGCCGTGGCTGCGGCAGTCCTGCTCTTAGTGTCTGTGGCGCCCTGCGCAGCGTCGGTAGTCCCGAATTCTGCCCATGGCGCGAAGCCGTTCGTCATACTTGTGCACGGATGGCTTGCGACTTCGGCGAACATGACCATACTCAAGTTCAGGCTCGAAAGGGACGGATTCGAGTGCGATAGCATCAATTTCGCCCGGCTCGGCTACTCCTACAGCATCGCCGACTACGCAGTTGAGCTCGCCCGCAAGATCGAAGAGGAACACTTTCACGAGGCGAATATCGCAGTCGTCGCCCACAGTATGGGCGGGCTCGTGACCAGATACTACCTTTCGAACCTGAGAACCACAAACCAAGTTAGGACTGTGATCACACTCGGGACTCCCCATCATGGCTCCATGAGCGGGACGATCCTGCCGCCAAACACCGAATGCGGCCGCGAAATGGTTCCGGATAGCGAGTTTCTCGCTGCACTCAATAACCCGACGGAGGCTGTGCCAGGGGTGCAGTTTCACTGCATATGGACCCCGACGGATGCTGCTGTAATTCCAGCTGAGAATGCGATCATGTGCGGCGCCAAGAACTACCAGGTTACCGGTTTCGGTCTGAGTCACATGACACTGCTGGCAAGCGATGCGGTGTACGCCATCGTGATCAGCGTCCTTAATGGACTGGATCAGCCAGTGTCAGGGCCGCAGCTGGTCGACCACACTAATACCAAGAGGCTGAACCTGCCGTGGTAGGCAAGCCCTTCAGATGCGCGGCAGGAGTAGGGCAAACTGGCAGGGCCCTGGTATTGAACCGCACCCTCGCTCATGGTATAATCATTTAGTTAACAAGTGAGGCTTACAGTGGGCCACTAGCTCAGTCGGTAGAGCACCGGACTTTTAATCCGGGCGTCGCGGGTTCGAGTCCCGCGTGGCTCACCACTTTTATACCTTCTAGATGGCAGGGCGCTGGAAATGTGTTTCCAGCGCCCCGTTTTCTTTGCCACGGACTTGCCACGGAATCGGCAAAACCCCAGCTAGGGGTTTTGCCATTTTCGGCGTTTTTGGGGATTTAGGCGTTCATCGATTACGTTCATGGCTCGATTCTGGCCGGCGACATGAACATATCTCTCGGTCGTGCTGATCTGGGAGTGCCCGAGGTGCTTCGCCAGCGCAAAGGCGTTCATGCCCTCATTCGCGAGCAAGCTCGCGTTCGAATGTCGAAGGTCGTGAAACCGGAGCCCTGTAAGGCCAGCGGCCTTCAAGCGACCGTATCCGGTGATGCACACGAGAGATCCCCAGAGCTTCTATCTGTGGGACGCGTTCGCCCGCGACGGCTCCGACGATGGGACCTATCAGGTCCGTGTGTGGACCAACGATGCAGCCGGCAACCGCAGCGCATCCTACGCGTCCGACACGTTTATCATAGACACGCAACCGCCAACCCTCGCGAGTGGCGCGCCGACTGGCTACATAGGAACCACTACTCCAACGATCTCGGCTGGCTTTGCTGACGCCGGCGTCGGCCTGGATGCATCGGAGACGGTGTTGACGATTACCTACAACGGCAGCTCGACTGACATCACGTCAGGGTTCACCGGCACGCCGAGTTACGAGGACGGCGACACGTCCACCAAGATCGAGTACACGGCGACCAGTAATCTAGCGGACGGCGAGTACACGGTGGACATGGTCGCGTACGATCTTGCCGGCATCAAGTCCACTCCGGATCCTACGCTCCAGTGGACATTCAGCGTGGACACCAAACCGCCGACCAATCCGGGCGAGCCGGTCGCGGGCAACATGCGCGATGGCGGCAAGCGGTACACCAACACCCTGCGACCCACATTCAGCTGGGCGGCGAGCACGGACCCCAATGCTGACGACGGCACGCCCGGTTCGGGCGTGAAGGACTACCGGTTCCAGTTGGGCGCTGAGTCCGGCAAGCCCGGACCCCTGGTCGACGCGTGGCCAGACGCGCTGGTCAACCCGACAGGGGCCGACCCAATTCCGGCGACGCCCGGAGCGAATACCCAGCAGTGGACTCCATCGTCCGACCTCCCGCTTGCGGTGGGGGTGGAGTACTCGGGCAGGGTGAAGGCGTTTGACAACGTTGGCAACGCTTCCGCATGGGTCGATCCGATAATCATCTACGACCCGCATGAACCAAAGACACCCGGAACCCCCGCTACTACCACTCCGACCGCTGATAAGACCCCTTCGTGGCAGTGGGGTGGTTCAACAGACGACGTATCTGGCGTCGATGTGCATCACATCCAGATCAGGCGTCAGGGCAGCATTGACTGGGACGTCTTCGACACCATCGTAGACATCCCCGATGCGCTGATTCCCGCTGATCCGCAGATCTGGGAGCAGGGCTTGCAGCTCGAGAACGGCACGTACGAAATCCGAGTGCAGGCCATGGACGTTGCCGGCAACTACTCCGAGTGGTCCGGCATCGGCAGCGTCACAGTCGACGCGTTGCCTCCTGCTGTTCCTGCGATCAAGGCCCTTGCCCCGGGCTACAATACGAGCCCGATAGCGATCAACTGGAACGACGTAACCGATGGAACCAATGACATCACCTACGTCCTGCAGATTGCCAAGAACGCCGGGTTCGATGGCCCAACCAACGAAGCCTGTTCGGTGTCGAATTACAGCTTCGACGCGGAAGCAGCGGGTGAAGGCGAGTACTGGTTCCGCGTGAAGACGGTCTCCACGTTGCCTGGCGCAGGCGGAACAAAGGAGAGCGGATGGTCGCCGGCAGTATCGACTATCTACGACAAGACCGGACCTGACGCTTCTGTGGTCACCCTACACACTGCTTCTCCCACCAAGGAGAGCGCGCAGCAGTGGACCTGGACGACGCCTGCTGACGCAGTGAGGTACGACTTCGGGGAGTCGACGGACGGTACCACAGCGCCTACAGTGTTCGCAGACGTGGGTAATGTGTGTACCTGCACGACCAACTTCACGAGCGACGGCGCTCATTACGTCATGGTCAGAGCATACGACGGTCTGGACAACGCGGCGGCGATCAACATCGGCAACCCAGTCGTCGGCGGCGTTGCGAGCTACACGCCGGCAGCACTTGTCGATGGGACGCACAGCCTGAAGGTCAGAGCGCTGGACGCTCTGGGCAACCCAAGCGACTGGACTGCCGAGGCGATAGTCCTGGTAGACACCACGCCTCCGGAAAGGCCGAATGCGCCAGAAACAACCAGTCCGACCAGGGAAGCAACCCAGGTATGGACGTGGGGGGCGGTCGCTGATGCCGACCTTGATCACTACGAGGTCATGATCGACGGCGGGCCCCCTCTCGCGACGCCGACGCCCGGGAATGCAAACACCTACACGACATCGCTGGGCGAGGGGGTCCACTTCCTGCAGGTCAGGTCGGTGGACGACTTGGGCAACACAAGCCTATGGTCTGAGAAGGGTTACGTCACAATCGATAGAACTGCTCCTCGGGCGCCGGTGATGAGGGCTCTGCCTCGCTTCACCAATGCTGCACAACTCACCTTCGAGTGGTCGGCGTCGTTCGACGCTGCGAAATACGAGCTCAGCTACAGCAAGGACGGCGGCGCGGACTGGACCCAGGAGGACTTCGCCGGCGTCAGGAGCGACCCCGTGGATATCGGGGGCGTTCCGGACAACGCGACGGTGCTCGGCAAGGTCAGAGCCTACGATGCAGTCGGCAACGTGTCGCTCTGGTCTGACGAGATGCCTGGCGCAGTCATCGCGTCGACGATCATCGACAGGACTGGCCCTGTGGTCGCCATAGCCAGTCCGACTGAGCCGGTCGCCACCAACGCGGCCACGTTCACCTGGACGTGGACCGCAGTCGACGACGGTTGCGGAGTCAACAACTACATGATCAGCCTGAACGGCGGGTCCTGGTTGCTGGTGGAGGACGGCGCGAGCTACAGCGGCAAGCTGGACGAAGGCGACAACAAGCTCCTGTGGTGGGCTCGGAGCGCAGCGGGTTCGGCTTTGGCCGCCTGCGCCCCTGGTAAGGGATAAGCAAAGCGGAACGATGCCCGGGCGGGTTAGCCCCGCCCGGGTGCGAAAGCCAAACCGAGCCGACACCTACTTGGAGGAGGGGCGGACACCATGACAAAGCACATTATGGTCCTCGCTGCCAATGGACTGATTCGCACGTACAAACGTATGCGGTAGTGGACGGGCATCTTCGTTTTCGATAGCCCTATTCCGCTGTACCGGTTGGCAACTCCACCTTGAACGGGCGTCGCTTGCAGCGGCAGATCTTTCGGATGACATCGCGGCCATCTCTAGCCGCCGGGGGCCCCCCCGATAGTGGTCCACTGACCGCTCATCATCATAGGCATCGTTCTGGTCGAGATCAGCCACCCCTCGAACGAAGCGCGCCAGTTGCCGGTATAGCGCTCGTATGTCATGGGTGTAGCCACATCGACTACCTCAACCTGTTCACCAATGCCAGGGAAACGTTCGCCCAGTGCAGCGATCACCTGCCGGGCGATGGCCTCAGAAAACGCCAATGAGCCCCCAAGTGGGTAGCCGCCATTCCCTGCGCTGCGCAGCGCCAACGGCATCAGCAGCCCAAGAGCCGGATAGTCAGGCAGATCGGCAACAGAGGCCATAGCTTCCCGAAGCAGCGGGCTGGAGAATCGGTTTGCGTAGTCGCGCATATGGATTGGGCCGTATTTCTTCATATACCCCATGGCGGGAATCATCCTGGGGGCCAGCCTCAACATGCCAATCGGGTCGGCGTCAACCGGCATGTCCATCCCGGCTAAACGACGGATCCCTTGGGTCAAGTCCTTGATGATGCCGGCATCCTGCGGCGCCAGTTCGATGAGATGGCGCTCGAAGCGGTCGACATCGGAGCAGAAGATCACCGACTGTCCGTCGCGCGCCTCGTAGCGCGAGAACTCCTCAGGAGCTACGAACTGCCTTCCCTGAACTGCGCCAAGCTCCTTCCAGACGCGGTGCATTCCGCTCTTGGGATTGGCGCCCATTAGCCACTCGATTCAGCCATCGAAAACGTATCCGCCGCGTTTCCAGGCTGTGCATAACCCACCGGGCATTCGAAAACCCACGCTGGCACTTCCAAGCAACGCGTGATGTGGCTAACGTTGTCTGCTAGGAATACTCACCTTATCATGCACACGGCCCACCGTCTAGCCAGCCCTGGAGCAGCAGTTGATGCCGAACTCCTCGTCTCTTGAGTTGTGGGGGGTCCTTGTGTGCCCGAAATGGCAGAGGGTTTGGATGGGCGCTGTGGAATTTGTCCAGCGGTGTTGTGGTGAATGACTCCTTGGAGATATCCTTGTCAGTTGATTTCACAAACGGAGGGGAGCTAGATGACACTGGGAGCGAAGAGGACAATCGTCGCATTCCTGCTGATTATGCTGTGTGGGTTCGCGGTTGGGGCCACGGATACCGGCCGCCTGGAGCTGAGGGTGCTTTCGGGCGGCGCTGACGCGGGCGCACAGTACATGGCGATGGCCACGAACATGGCGAGCGGCTACACAGCGATGCTGGCGCTGTCGCCTACGGGAGTGCTGGCGGCCGACCTGCCAGCCGGCTCCTACATGGTTGTCGTGATGCCCGGCAGCGGGGGGATGACGGGGTCGCCGATGGGCCAGATGACGGCCGCCATGCCGACGATGCTCAACGTGGTGATTGTGGCTGGGAAGACTGTCAGCCAGTCAGTCAACGTGGGTGGCGGCGCTCTCAGCGAAGAAGACCTGGAGGGCGACCCGGAGAACTTGTTCAACGCTTTCGACTTCGGTGACGATGAAGGAGTGACGGAAGCTGACGCCGGCGCCGGCGCCGACGTGGCCCAGCTCGATCTCGACGCTGCGCCATCCACTGACGAACTGATCTCGCTGGCGCAGAGGTATCACGATCTGTACTGGGGTGAGCTCACCGCCGACGAGCGCTGGCTGGTGGAGTCGCTGACCCAGCGGATCGAGGCGCGTCCGGGGTGGCCCATTCAGACCGCCGATGTGGAGGAGGTCACTACGACTGCGGCGGCGATAGCAGCTCCTGGGGCGTCGCGCGCGGTCTCTGTCGTGCTCGCCGCCCGGGCGGTTATGGCCATGCCCGACCTGGGTCTTGCGCTGAACAACTTCGGTGCGATACTCCGCTTGCTGGAGGAGATGGCGGATTCCGTTACAGTGCTCGTGGCGGCCAGGGAAGCTGACCCCCAGTCTCCCATGGTGCTCACTAACCTGGCCAACTCCGTGCGTGACCTGGGCGACTCGAGTTTGGCTGAGGAACTGTATCTAGAGGCGCTGGCGGCCAGCAGCGACTTCGGCCCGGCCCTGTCGGCGCTGGGGGAGATATACATGGCGCGCCGTGACTACGAGAAAGCTATTGAGATGATGATGCGCGGGGCGAAGACGGGGTTCTGTGCAGCGGTCAGCGATACCTTAGCAGATGCGCTTGACGAGGCGTACAGCGAGTCCGACAAGGTCCCGCCGCTTCCGCCGACCTGGGATGACAGCGACTCGCTGGCTTCGGTTATCCCGGTGGTTCCTCTGGCGCCCCCACGGGGCCAGGCCCCTCTGTATGTGCCGCAGTTCGGCAATTGGGATAGCATCGAGACGGTCGCTGGTTCGGTACCGGAGCTGTCACGTGTTGTGAGCAAGGTCATAGAGGACTATGTCGTCGCTGTGCAGCAGCACGATGAGCTCGTGCGCGGGCTGGCGGCAGCGGGTCCGCGCGACTTCGACAGTCCGGATAGGTTCGCGCTCAGCTTTGACAAACAGCAGTTGCATTTGAAGCTGATAAGAGATCACTTCTGGAAGACAGCAGTTCAGGCCGTGGACCGTGCTGCGGAACAGCTCAACCTGGATGCTGACGTTCAGAGGTATGCCTCCATGGTGCAGCGGTATGCGCAGCGGGCGCAGGCTGCGACCTCAGAGGCGCAGGGTAGGAAGATCGCGGCCGAGTTCTGCGCTGAGGCCGCGGCCTTCGCCAGGCAGCAGTTCAGCAAGAACAAACCGATATGGGCGGCAATGAACGCCGTGCTCGTCCCAGCCATTGAAGACTACTGGGGTTTCTCTCAGCGTGTGCTAGATTCAATATACGATCCAACCATATACAGGCTTGAGGAGCTGGAGCGTCGGATAACGGTGTACTCGATGATCAAGATGGCAGCCGACACAACTGACATGTTGGCCTCACTCCCTATTTCCCATCACGAGTGCGGCAACTGTGGCGGCACAGGCGTCGCCCCAGCGCTGCTAGAGGATGCGGATGTGCCAAAGGACCCCGATGACAAGTGTCCGTTCAAGGGAGGCGCCAAGTTCGCGGTCAACTTCGGACCTGTAGACTACAAAGTGGCATGTACCACCGTGGAAATCGGGTTCTCTGGAGGCATAGCGGGATCGCTTACGTGGGATTTCAAACAGAAGCGCGTCACCAGCATATTTGCGGGTGTCGGCGCAAAGGTGGGAGCAGGTCCCGTAAAACTGGGAGCCAAGTTCGGGGCGCAGGTTACATTCGATGCTGATGGCTCGGTGTCAGACATCAGTGGCTCGGCGTCGGGTTCGGCTGGGATCGGTCCGGCAAAGGCTCAAGCGAGCACCAACGGCGGACTCGTGGTTGGCGCGCCGCCGATACAGGTGCGGATAGGAAGGCCGTGAGCGAGAAGGTCACGGCCAGCATGATGGACGACCCCATCCGTTATCTGCTTGCCCATGACGGAGGATCCCACAGGCTCTCATTAGTGTTGCTCAAGTATTTCGACGAGATTGCCAAACCCGCAGAAGGTGCAATAACGGAACTTGCCGAATGTCTCCGCCATCTAGTGATAGAACGATGAAGGCGACAGCGAAACTTATCATCTGCGTGCCTGTTCGTCCCAGACGGAAGGAGAATCTGACAAATGCGTGCGGCCCATACTCGCCTTATGCGTCTGCTATTGATGACCATCGCCCTCACACTTGTCGCAGCCTCTTGCCACGGTGCGCCCCTTACTATCTACTTCAAAGATGGCGCCTACGTGACCTTCGACACCGACAAGATTGACCGCATGGTATATGCTAGCCCGTCTGGCCAGTCAGCTGCCAGCGCATTGCCGTTCAAGTTCACAACCGTTATCAGCGAAGAGGAGTTCGAAGACGGACTCGGCTCCGCATGGCTTCCGCTTTCGGCGGCAGGTGGCAACTTCGACCGCTTCGCCAAGGTACGCAACGGATTCGTAGTGGTGGATGTGCCCGCGGGCAACTGTTGGGGGAAGACAGGTGTGATGTCGGCGGTCCCAGTCGTCACAGTGTCGGCCGACTCCCCGAACACGGTCATAGTCAGGGTCGATCCGGCGAAAAACGACAGTTTCGTGATATCGTTGTCTCCTGTGCTCTACGCAGATACCTGGCTGCAAACGAACCTGTGGTTTCACTATGCCTCCGCTCAGCCGGGATCCCCTGCGGGATGCTATTACGCCGACGCACATGGGGCGTTCAAGTATGGCGGAACTGGAGAACTTCGCCCCAACACTCAGTCAGTGCCGGAGTGGATAGCCATAACGGTGAGGCCAGGAGCGGCAGATGTTTTCATTCAGGGTGAGGCGTCGCCTGCAACTGGCTCATTCCCGTGGATGACCCCGGGGACGCAGCTGTATGTGCATATTTTCTCCCACGCACGTGTTGACGGCGGCAGTTCGTTGCTGGCACTCGACTCAGTAACCGTAGTCAAGTAGACTCAGTCGCAGGGTGCACACGCTTGGACTTTATGGCGATTTCGTGGATTCTCACCGATTCTCCAATGTCCAGGCGGGACAGAATGGCGTTCTGAGCTGGGTTCATCTCCGTGGGCTGCACACGTCGATTGTCGGGGGTTTCGATCTTCATCTCCGCTTGTTGGCGGCGAACACCAAGAATCCGCCTGCAACAACCACGATAAGCTGCGCGATGCCGGGCTTTGTGTGCTGCTCTCTCTCCTTTGCAGACTATCACCTTCTGCCATGATACTGCTCCTACTTCAGAAGCGGGCACTTGCAGCGAAAGCAAATGTCATCTGAGACATTGTTCTTTGTGCCGCAGGCGGTGCAAAACAGGAAGGTATCCTTTGACTTGTCGTACTTCTCATATCCGCCAAATCCCCTATGATGTCGCACTCTATCACCGATGTCGAAGTAGTTGAACACAGTGTCGCTGTCTTCGTGTTGGTGTGTGTAAACCTTGCGGTTGTCTCGCTTTACCTTGTACTCATATGCCGTGTGAGTGGTGTGCGTCTCATTGGTCTTGTCATATGTGCGCCGTTCAAAGACCTGCTTTCCAACTACAACACCATCCCATGTGGTGTCACGACCCCTGCCAGCAATCTGCAGCAGGGCTATTGCGATGAACATCCCGCCTATGCCCGGCCCGTAGTATAGTGAGTGCGGCATCTCGAGCTGTCCGCTTACGTGCCCATAAATCGGGAACGCCACGATCACGATGACAGCCAGTATGGTCGCAAAGATGATCGACCACTTGCTAGGTGCTTTCTGATACCTTGCGAACGCTGGGTCATTGATCCTGGGCGAGAATCCTACTGAGCCCTGCAAGATAATCCTCCTCTCTACGATGACATAGCTGCACTTGGATGCGCGCAGTTCCCACCACAATGCGGGATATCCGTGAGGGCCGTGACTCGGCGTTTGAATGGCTGCGGCATGGCGAGCAGTGCGCATGAAGATGCCTATTGCCAGGCGATGCTGTCACCCGGCGTCAGCGCGGGCTTGTTTCGACACACGCTCATCGAACTCGATGGTGGTGACCGTGCCGCCCCATTCGCTGACTACCTGTGCCATGCAGGTCGTGGAATAGCCTATGCTGGTTCCAATCTCCAGTATGAGCGGAGGATGCGTCAGTCGCACGAGTAGTCTGAGTAGTCTAGCCACTTCGTCGGCCACAACAGGGCAATAGTCTCGCAGGCCTGTCGCCGCCGTATACAGGCTTTGACTAAGCGATGCCCTCTACCTCATAGAGGCATGCAATGTAGTCATGAACGGTCTTGGGGTCCATGGAGACTCCTCTGGAGCTCTGACCACGCCATGTCAATCCGAATAATCGCAGAAACCAACAGAGAAGAATGGCAACATGAAGGTTGATGCCGCGAAAACAGAGGAAAGCTGAAAAGGAAAGGGCTGGTGCTAGCAAGAATCACACATAGGCACAGTAAACACTGTCTGAGTCGGCAGTTTGGATAATGGGCGATGGAACGTCACTGTGAGGAGTGCAATTCGCTGAACCATGAAGATCACTGAACTGAGAAATGTCATACGAGACTATTCCCAAGAACAGCTTGCATTGTTGGTCACTGAGCTATACAAGGCGATGCCGAAAGCGGTAAGAGATGAGAAGAACATCGACGCAATAGTGCAGAACCCCGACGCGCAAGCGGTTCGGCGCCTTCGACCGTCGCATGAAGGTTCCAACCTTTGTTTCGATGATGTGGCCAGCGAGACACGGACGTTCATAGAGAATGCCAGCTGCCAATGCTACTTCGTGCCGAACAGGGTGATTACAAAGGGGCAGAGACCCAAGTGGAGGTTCATCGTGAGGCGCCTATATGGCAGCTTGGTGCAACTCTCCGCCCAACCGGAGTGCCGTCAGCCCGCGGCCGAACTGGTTGAACAGCTGTACAAGCTGCTATGCCGTGCGTGCCGTGTAGCATTATTCAGCACCTGCGAACCATTCCGGTCAGTTGGAATTCCGCAGACTGAGTTCTTCAGCCAAGTGCTTACGCTGAAACGCCAGTATTCGGATAAGAGCCAGTTTGTGCAGGAAGCAGTCGCGCTGGCAGTCAATGGCGGATTAGATGGGTCTACCACCACAACCGGCCTCATGCTTGTGTTTCTCGAGTTCCTGCCAATTCCTGATTTGAAACTCCGTGCAATAGCCGCTGCTGAGGAACTGAAGGATCAGATCATGAACGAGCGCCAGCAGGCGCGAGATTGGAGTGATCGATATGAAACTGAGGGTAGACTTAATCACCTGACTGAACTGGCCTTTCATTGCTATGCACAGCTGGGAGAATTCGAGAAGGCTATTGATTACTTTGATGCTCACTGCCTGGAGAATGATGAAGAGGTCAAGTTGTACGTCCTGGCGCAGCTTCTGTTCTACTGCTACCAGCAGCCTGAGCTCACTGCCGAGCAGATCAGAAAGGCCATGGCTCGAGGAGTGCGTCCACGCCCGGGACTCATCAAGCTGGCTGGTTCCATAGCGGTGAACAAGAAACTGCCGGAGCAGTTGCCGTGAGATCGCACCTCTACATGTCGGATCGAAATACTAGTTCAGTAATAGCCTGCGTATGGAACGCAGGGTTTTCCTCTCCGCAGCTAATACGTCAAGAGACCATCCCATAGGCATCGTTACACTCACAAAGGCAGCTTTCTCAGTATGTAGTCGATGTAAACCTGGTGCAGACTCTCTCCCTGGCACATTCGATCAATGCTTCTCTCCTCTTTGTGAACCACCTGCCAGCATTTGAAGAGGGAGTCCGCTTCTTCGTTCCCATAGAAGCTATGCATTACTGGGCCACCTTCTTCTTCCTGTATGAACTGATTGGCCCCGACTTCATTTCCAACCCCAAAGAGATCGTCCTGGATCGAGAGCAGATTGATGAAGGCCAGTCCTTCGGGCTTGAGCACCCGGCGCATCTCATCAACTGACCTGGAGATATCGGGCTTCGTCATGTGGAAGATAGAGTTGTACGAATAGACGAATCCGAAGCTGCAATTAGGGAACTCAAGCTGTCTCATATCACCCGGCGAGATGTTCAAGTTCATGCCGTAGGCTTTAGAGTAGTTGTTCGCCTCTCGAATGGCATCTTCAGACATGTCTATGCCAGTCGTCCGGTAGCCGCAGCAGTAGAAGAGGGATAGGGGAGGCAGATCTCCTCCGGCTCCGCAGTCCAACACCGTCCGCTCACCGTCCGTCTGCTCTGCCCAGAAGAGGAACTTGTACACGGGGTACGCACGAATCACGGGCATCACCGGCGTCATAAGAATCACTCCATATCCAGATACGGAAGCCATTGACATGCGGCATCGGGCAGTCGATTTCGTCCAAGCTTCATCGCCGCACTGTTTACTATCGGCGTGGTTCGACAATCGGCCTCCAGCACCTGCCTCACTCTGTCGGCAGAGGACCGATATACTGTGCGCAAGTATGGGCTGCTCTCCCGCTCGCTGCTGGGACATGTCGAATGCAGGAAAGCGATGCACTCTCCCAGAAGTAACATGCCATCTAGCTCTTTCGATTGTGTTTAGGGGGACGTGCATGGATCTGATGATTGACGCGGATATTCTGGCCTGCCAGTACGCGTATGCATATGAAGCAACACGGGGCTGGGATGCGGACGGGGCTCTCGATATGGATGGCGCAGTATGGGACGACGCGGGCTGGGCCATTTCCGGGTTCGATTCCGCAATCGAGCGAATGCTGAGGGAAACGAGGACGGAGAAGGCGCTCCTATGCTTCACCGGTCTGGACAATTTCAGGTATTCCATACTGCCCACATACAAGTCAAACCGCCGGGGAAAGCCTAAGCCCGTGTTGCTCGATGCGCTCATCGAGCACTCGCGGCAGGTGTGGGATTGCAAGGAAGAGGACTGCCTAGAGGCAGACGACGTCATGGGAATCATGGCCACTAGGTCTCCGGGAAGCTATGTCATTGCCACCACCGATAAGGACTTAAGGCAGATACCTGGGACTCACTACAACTGGAGAAAGCGACTTGCAGAAGAGGTCACGACGTGTGCAGCCGATTACTGGTTCCATTTTCAGGTTTTGGCAGGGGATTCGACCGACGGTTACTCTGGATGCCCCGGGGTGGGCGTATGCAAGGCCAAGGCGATCCTCGAGGGAGCAGGAGAGGATCCCTGGGCTTCGATTGTCACGGCGTTCGAGTCGAAGGGGTTTGCAGAGGAGGACGCGCTGATCCAGGCCAGGGTGGCCCGTATCCTTCGATGCGGTGATTACGACTTCAGACGGCGCAAACCTATATTGTGGCGGCCAGGCCCAGAAGGCGCCCGACCTGATAGGTGATGACCGCAAGCGTCCATCCAAGCACGAGTGGATATGCCACCGCAAAGGCGGTCCACGCCCGCGAGCCGGTCTCGCGCCGGATGGCGGCTATCGTGGCGATGCACGGTACGTATGTCAGCGACATCACCATGAAGGCGTAGGCCGAAAGGGGCGTCCAGTTGGCCTGGATCGCGCCGGCCACGCCCGTCTCTCCCGTCCCATACAGAACTCCGAGGGTGCCAACTATCAGTTCCTTGGCTATAGCTCCGAAGAACAAGGCCGCTGCAGCCTGCCACGTCCCGAAGCCGGCGGGTTTGAATATTGGGGCAATGGCGCTGCCTATCTGTCCTATCAGCGAGTCTGGGCTGCCCGGGGCGGCGCCCACGGGCAGGTTGGACAACGCCCACACCACGACCACCGCCATTAAGATGACTGTGCCGGCCTTGTGAAGAAACTCCTTGCCTCTCTCCCACGTCTGCAGCAGAACCCCTGATATCCTGGGCATTCGGTATGGCGGAAGCTCCATCACGAATGTGGACGAGACATCAGGTTTGATGAAGACGCTCAACACTCTGGCCACGACCGCGGCCAGCGCCACGCTCAGTGCGTATAGGGAGAAGACTACGAGCCCGCGGCGCTCGGCGAAGAAGACGCCAGCAAACAAGACGTATACCGGCAGCCGCGCTGAACACGAGATCAGCGGGTTGACGAGTATCGACACTAGCCTGTCGCGCGGGCTATCGAGGCTGCGCGTTGCCAGGATGCCGGTGACGTTGCACCCGAAGCCCAAGATCATTGGGATGAAAGCCTTGCCGTGGAGCCCAACGGCGCCCATGAATCTGTCGGAGATGAGAGCGGCTCGCGCCATGTACCCGACATCTTCGAGCAGCGAAATTGCGAAGAACAGCAGGAATATGGGGGGCGCGAACTCGAACAGCGCCCCTAGGCCCGCGATCACGCCGTCTGCAACGAAAGCGACCACGATCTTTGGCGCACCAGCCGCCCCCAACGCGCGCGCGGCCCAGGCGCCGAAGGTTCCGATTACGCCTCCAAGCCCGCCCGCGATGGGCGCACTCAGCGAGAATGTGAACTGGAACATGGCCCACACCACGCCGAAGAAGATGGGGTAGGCAAGCCACGGATTGAGCACTATGCGGTCGATCCGTTGAGACGGCGACTCCGCGGCGCGGTCGGGAGCGGTCGTGATGACCGACTGGGCGATTTCGGCTGCCAGCTTGTAGCGGCGCTCAGTGGCCAGGTCGTGCGACTCGATCGCCGGGCTTGACTCGATAGAATGTTCTGACTCCCGGCCCTGTTTCGGGGAACCGTCTTCCATGCGCCGGGCCGAGACGGCAGCGAACGCCGCGTCGAGCAGGTCGTCGATGCCTTTGCCGCGGACCGCCACCGTGGGCACGACCTCGACTCCCAGGGCTTTCGATAACCCTTCTACGTCTATGTTGAGGCCGAGTGCCTCCGCCTCGTCGAACATGTTGAGTGCCAGCACAAGATGCGTGCCCATCTCGAGCATCTGAATTGTGAGGTAGAGGTTCCTTTCAAGATTGGTGGAGTCCACCACGTTGATCACTACGTCGGGCCGTTCACGCATGATGAAGTCGCGCGCGATGGTCTCGTCCAGCGCCTGCGAACCCAAGCTGTAAGTGCCGGGCAGGTCGACTATGAGCGCGGACACTCCGTGTCGAGTCACGCGCCCTTCTTTCTTCTCGACTGTGACTCCAGGCCAGTTGCCTACGTGCTGGTGGGCGCCTGTTATGGCGTTGAAAAGGGCAGTCTTGCCCGAGTTGGGGTTGCCTGCGATGGCTATCACAGGCGCCGTGCGCGAAATGGAATCGATCATAATACGTTGGCCCTCCAAATGTGATATGTATGCTGCAAGAAATAGTAGACGTAGTCAGTTAGGGCCAACTAACTTTCGGCCCGTAAAAATGGTCCCCCCGTGGGACAGCGTCCACCGTTCATGCATTCAGGTGCCGTTGCGTCTGCCGCGCCAGCGACGCACACCTCGCCTTGGGTGTCCTGAGCAGGGACCGCTGGGGGGCAGGGCGCCAGACTTGCGATGCCTGTGCGGACCCTGGCAGGAAAGAGCGCATGCTGAACCGGGGCAGGGGCTAACAGTGATGCCTGCGGCTTCCGCCCGTCTGAGTCCGAGACGGCATCCTCGGGCACATATAATGATGGGATCGCCCAGAGGAGCGGCGCCTTCGAGGCGGACTTCGGTGCCGGGCGTCAAGCCCATGTCCATAAGCCTGCATTTGAGCGGACCCGGGCAGCCGATGCCGACAATCTTGCCGCGCGCTCCCGGGTCGAGCTCGTCCAGTGATGTTGCCCTTCCACTGTTGTTCACCGGTCGGCCTCCCTTTCCATGAAGTCTATCATGCCCGTCATAGTCTCTTTGCTGACTACGTGTTCTATTTGACACGCATCTTCCTCAGCCACCGTCTCGTCCACGCCCAGTACAGAGATGAGGAAAGATTTGATGGCCCGGTGCCTCTTGCAAACGGCTCGAGCTGCATTTTGCCCGTCCTCTGTGAGGTAGACTGGCCCGTATTTCTCCCGCATGATCAGGCCATGGTCGACTAGGAGGCCCATTGCCTGGTTGACGCTAGCCTTGGCCACTCCGAGCCTCGCGGCTATATCGGTAGTGCGCACGCCTTCATCGTCGCCGGCCAGCACCAACACTGCTTCCAAGTAGTCCTCTAGAGAGGGAGATATCTGGGCTCTGGGCTTGCTTGCAACCAACCCACTACCCCCAATTTCCGGCGCCGCCGTGCGGCGCAGAAGTAAGGGATGCCTAACACCTTCTGCCTTTAGTCTACGACACGGCGAGTATCGTGTCAAGATGCTGTTCAAATCGATAGAATAATCCCATCGTACGGTTAGGAGGAATCCCAGCATGGGCGGATAATGGATGGGGCGAAGGACAGGCTGCTGACCGTGCCCGGGAGTTGCCGCTGCTTCTTGCATCGACCCAGGGGAGTCGGGGGGCAAGCTTGCAAATGGCCCCCGGAGAGGAGGGTAAGGGATGAGCATTATCAGCTTCTTCGCCAACGTAACCGCTGGCCGAGGGCTGGGGATGACGATCCCTGCCCAAACGGTGAAGGCGCATGATTTGGACTAGGGGGGAGTCCATGAACACCGTAAACGCAGGCGATATCACCATCAACTCCGGTGGTTTCTGGTGCTTTGCCGGATGTGCAGGGACGTGCGGCGGCCTTGGTGGTCATGATGTAGGCCATTGCGGAGGGAGGGAGACTCGCAGACACGGAAGCACCCGCGTGATCAAAAGGCCGGTTCATGAGGGAAGAGCCTTTGAGGATCCCAGTGATAGCCCAGTACGCCGTCACCGACAACTGTCGCCAATGCTTCAATGACGGTTTTGATTTGACGCAACGAATCGACTTCGACAAGAGTACTGATGACACAAATCGGAACGTTGACATGCGGAGTCAGTTCTATCATAATCGTTATGGGCATATGATTGATATTCGAAGGGCAAGGAGCAGATCCGGGGAATGGGCTCACCAGAGGATAGGTGATATGGATGCCGTACATCTTTGGCCCAGTGCCTTGAAGGCGGTTGGGGTTGTCGCTGGAAGTGGACGTAGTACCCCTACAAGGTGTGTTCCTTCAATTGCATATGCTGCTAGGTTGGCAGGACCACCTGCAGGACTCTGCAACGCCAGGCTTTTGTGGATATCGACGATGTGATCGCCGAGTTGCGAGCAGTCTTGCCTCGGGCTAAAGCCAACTACACTACCCTGTCGGGATCGGGTGAGCCCACGCTCAGCCTTCACGTAGGCAGACTGATACAGGAGATTAAGAAGCTGACCTCGATACCGGTGGCAGTTCTGACCAATGGTTCGCTCTTAGGCCGTTCAGATCTCGATCAGGAACTGCTCGGCGCCGACCTCATGATCCCTTCTCTGGACGCAGGCAGTCAAAAGGTGTTTGAGAGAATAAACCGCCCATGTTTTGAGCTGAGCATAAGCGGCATCATCGATGGACTTGAGCGGTTCTCGATCCGCCGCGAGAACGGGTTGACCTACTTCGGATGCGCGCACGATTCTGAACAGGAGTTGATACCATGCCAAGACCGCCCAAGCTCAGACGTGTAGAGTTCATACCTCAGGTGACCGTGTTCAAGCCTGCGGGCGTGTCGCTGCGCGACCTGGAAGAGGAAGTGCTCACAGTAGAGGAGCTTGAGGCTATACGCCTCAAGGATCTGGCAGGTCTGGAACAAGAAGGGTGCGCAGAGCGGATGCAAGTGTCCCGGCCTACGTTTCAGAGAGTACTCTCTTCCGCAAGGGAGAAGGTGGCTCGGGCGCTCGTGGAAGGCAAGGCCATTCGTTTCGAGGGCGGAACGTATCGCCTGGCTCTGGGGCAGTTCAGATGCGGGTCGTGCAGCTATGAGTTCCAGGCTCCCTTTGCCGTAGCGCAGAGCGGGACAGACCCTGCTTGTCCGAATTGCGGCGCCGAACGCGGAAAGCGAATTGGACAGGCGGGACACGGACACGGAGCCGGAAGACCGGGCCCAGGACGCTGCCGCAGAGGATGCGGAAAGATTCAAAACACAGATCGCGATGCAGATCAGGAGATGAACTCGGAACTGCCGGAAGGACCGCAGACGCCGGAAGCGGGCGATTGACGGACTGACCGACTCGCGATTTGCTTTCGGTTTGATTGCTTCCGGCCACACCTCATTGCTCACCCATTTTCCTTGGTCAAATGGCATACGAACCACTGATTTGCACGGAAGGCAGACTTTTCGGCCTTGGTTATTGACATATGCCCATAACCTTGGGTATACTGATAACGAGCATATGATCATTATAACTAGGGAGGTATGGGATATGCCAAGAGGAGACGGAACGGGTCCAGCAGGCTTTGGACCCATGACTGGAAGATCTGCGGGCTATTGTGCAGGGTACGATGCCCCCGGGTTTGTGGACGCTCCCGGGGCAAGAGGCAGAGCAGGGGCTGGCAGAGGCTACAGGCGGATGTACTACGCCACAGGTTTGCCGGGTTGGATGAGGTATGGCTGCCGCGGATGGGTTGCTCGTGAAGTCGCGCTCGGATCTGCTCGTCCTGCTGCAGGCTTTCGAGGTGTGCCGTATGAAGGCCGCTACGCGAGCGACGATGCGGGAATGTCTGAGGAACGTGAGAAGCAGCTGCTGAGCCAGCAGGCGCAGTTCCTCAGGAGCGAACTTGAAGTGGTGGAAAGGCGAATTAGCGACATGGCGAGCCCGGACCGTGGCTCGACGGAAGGCGGCAAGTAACATGCATATTGCAATAACCGCTCAGGGCGTGGACCTGGATTCGACTATGGACCCGCGTTTCGGGAGGTGCCGGAATTTCGTCATCGTTGACCTTGAGTCTGACAAGTTCGAGGCGTTTTCGAACGAAAGCATCATGGCGTCTGGAGGCGCGGGCACTCAGAGCGCGCAGTTCCTGGCCAACAAGGGAGTGGACGCGGTAGTCACCGGCAACATCGGCCCCAACGCCTCACGCGCGTTGGAGGCGGCAAGCATCAAGGTGTACACCATGGCCTCAGGCACAGTGCGCGATGCTCTTCAGGCGTACAAGGCAGGCAAGCTCAGCACGGTTTCCGGGGCCACTGTGGACTCGCATCACGGAATGGGAAGACGTTAGGGCTGTAAGGCAGCGAAACTACCTCAACGATTTGGGAGGTTCGTCACACATGAAGATCGCGTTGGCAACGGATGGATCAGTGATATCACCGCATTTCGGTCATTGCTCCGAGTTCACGGTGGTTACGGTCGAGAACGGCAAAGTCGTGGACACGGCGACCGTTCCTAACCCAGAGCACCAGCCGGGGTTTCTACCGGAATACCTATCGAAATTCGGGGTGTCGTGCATAATCGCAGGCGGCATGGGCCCGAGGGCGCAGGAGCTGTTTGCCGCCAAGGGCATTCAGACTGTGGTGGGCGCTTCAGGGACTGTAACAGAGGTGCTCCGAGACTACCTGGCCGGATCGCTCAAAGTGGGCGAGAGCGCGTGTGACCACATAGATGGGGCCGAAGGACACGAGGGTCACGCGTCTTGTGACCATGGCAACCATTCGGACGACCATGGCCATCCCTGTGGGCACGGCAAGTAGGCTATGATCGTATCAGTGGCCAGCGGAAAAGGCGGCACAGGCAAGACGACAATCGCGGTCAACCTGGTCCTGGCTCTGGAGGGGACTATGCCCGTGGACTTCCTGGACTGTGATGTCGAGGAGCCCAATGCGCATCTGTTCCTCCATCCTGTGCTCGAGACCTCTGAGCGAGTCACTCTGCCTGTGCCTGTTGTCGACGAGAACAAGTGCAGCGGGTGCGGTACGTGCGCGGAAGTATGCGCGTTTCATGCCATTCTGTCGCTTGGAGGCCGTGCCATAGCATTCCCAGAGTTATGTCATGGCTGCGGGGGGTGTGCGCGCTTCTGCCCTACGGGCGCAATATCCGAGGTTCCCAGAGAAATCGGAGTGGTGGAGACTGGGAGGGCAGGCGATACAGGGGCGATCAGATTCGTCCAGGGACGAGTCAACATCGGCACTGCTCTGGCTCCCCCGGTGGTGAAAGCCGTTCGAAGCAAGGCCGGACCAGGCGACAGAGTCGTCATCATCGACTCGCCGCCCGGGACGTCCTGCCCGGTCGTAGCCTCGGTGAAAGGCAGCGACTACTGCCTACTCGTTACCGAGCCCACGCCGTTCGGGCTGAACGATCTGGCGCTGGCAGTGGATATGGTGCGGGAACTGGGCGTTCCATTCGGGGTGGCCATCAACCGCGCAGGGCTTGGCGATGACAAGGTCGCTGCTTACTGCAGACAGGAGCATATCCCCGTGTTGCTTGAGATCCCATTCGACAGGAGATATGCGGCTTCCTACGCTCGCGGCGGACAGCTTGTACGCGACTTCCCTGAGCTGGGCGATTCTCTGAGAGGCCTCTGGCGGCAGATTCGTGCTGCGGTGGGGCCGTTGCCAGAGGAGGGGGAAATGGCACGATGAAGGAACTGCTCGTCATCAGCGGCAAGGGTGGCACGGGAAAGACCTCTATCGTAGGAGCCTTTGCGGTTCTGGCGGAGAGCAAGGTGCTGGCGGACAGCGATGTGGACGCGGCTGACCTGCACCTTCTGCTCAACCCGACGGTCAAGACCATCAACGAGTTCCGGGCGTCAAAGCAGGCGGTGCTTGACCCAGCCAAGTGCGCCGGCCAGTGCAGCGCATCTGCCGCCTGCGCCGAGGTGTGTCGGTTCGGAGCTATCTCCCTGTCCTGTGGGACCGGCGCTGGAACCAACGCCGGCGGCAGCATGTCAGTCTCTGACACCGGCGGTGCTGCTGGCGCCGGTTTTCCCCACATCGATCCAGTCTCTTGCGAAGGCTGCGGCGTCTGTGCTCGTGCATGTCCTCATGGCGCGATCTCAATGGAGGATGTGGTGTCGGGGCACTGGTTTGTGTCCGATACAGCCTATGGTCCCATGGTCCACGCCAGGCTCGGAGTGGCCCAGGAGAATTCAGGCAAGCTTGTCACGCAGGTCCGACGTGAGGCGCGGGCCATTGCGGAGAGGCAGGGGCTGGAGTATGTAATCATCGATGGACCACCCGGCATAGGCTGCCCGGTGATATCGTCAATGTCCGGAGTTGACTTGGCCCTCATCGTCACTGAACCCACTGTTTCAGGGACGCACGACATGAGGAGAGTCGTGGAGTTGGCACACTACTTTGGGGTAAGAACGGCAGTCTGTATCAACAAGTACGACCTTGATGAGGCAAGTGCCGAGCAGATTGAAGAATACTGCCGCAGTGAGAGGATTGAAGTCGCGGGGAGGATCCCATTCGACGAAGGAGTGGTCGGCGCCTTGGTGAGGGGAGTGCCGATGGTAGCGAATGCCGACAGTTGCCCCGTTTGTGTGGGCGATTCAGTACAAGCATCAGATTCCGCCCGCCCTCATGGCAAAGCAGCGCTGGCCACACGGGAGCTATGGAGGAGGGTCGCGGTTATCCTGAAGCAAAGCCCAAGCTCCCAGGCGTACGCGAGAGAGGTAAGCATCCGGGATAGATAGAGGAAAAGCAGTGCATTGGTGAGTGTGCCTGCGGGAAACAGCTGGGGCAAGACTGGCGTCGAGTCCAAATCGCCGGTGTTTATCGTTGATGGTTCGTTTGCGACTCGACCAGGCCTCGTGCTAGTCAAACTAGACCCTGAGCTAACCACCAGTTACGTTGTTGCTCTTATGCCCACCTGGAACTATGACCCATGGTTCTCACGCAACGTGTGGGTTGGCGCTAGCGGCGCCACGGACAAGGCCGATGGATACGTCAACCTCATCGATTCGCAAGGCGCTGAGAGGTATGGAACCGATGGTTACCTTCCCATCAAGCCTACGCATGCGCCTGCGTGGATTGGGTTCAAGGTCTACCCCGGCAGAGTGGAGGTCTGCGTGCCAGGTATGGATGACCCTGCACCCATGAAGGCCGATTGGATTGGCGAAGGGACGCCAATATTCCTGAGTGTGTTCTCGTCGGCTCCCTACGAGTCGGGACCAACGGCTGTGGCCATCGATGAGATCCTCGTGGGACGGTAGGCACGGACTAGGGCCGGCCATTCGCGGCGGCTCGCGTAGCTCCTATCGAATTGGGGGAGAACGTGCGGGGGGCGAGTTTGACCTGGCCCCCCGTTGTCGTGCTTTCTGCCCCGGGCGCCATTCGGGCTTGTCATGGCTTTTCTGATCTCCTCACCACTTCCGCTCCCGTCATAATCACGTCGCTTCTGCGCTGTGAACCGTCCTCAGGAGAGAATTCGAGTTCAAACACCGCATCAAGTGACGAGAGGACTGGCTGCACGCGAGCCTTGACACCATTTATGGCTAAATAGTAATATAGACATAAAGGTGATGATGAAGCATGCTCGACCCGAAGATCGCGGCACGCGTGACTGTTTTTAAGGCCCTTGCCCACGAAACACGGGTAAGGATCGTGGAGATGCTAGCTGAGGAAGGCGAGAAGTGCGTGTGTGAGATTGTGGAGCGCTTGGACTTTGATCAATCAACCATCTCAAGGCATCTCAGCGTCCTGAGGAGTGCTGGAATCGTAGCCTCCAGGAAGGAAGGGCTCAACGTCTGGTACCGCCTCGAGACCCCCTGCGTCTACCAGTTCATGAGATGCATAGACGGGGTCAGCACGTGCAGCCTGAAGGAGTGAATCTGGTTGAAAGAGCTCAAGGCGTTTCTGCTCATTCTTGGAGTGTTCATTATCGTGTATCTCGCGCCTCTTGGAAACCCTCGTGTTCAGGCCGCTGTGCTTGAGGCCCTGTATATGCTGCAGGAATACGCTCGTCAGCATGTGCTGTTCTGCCTCGTGCCGGCTTTTTTCATAGCCGGCGCCATGCAGAACTTCATATCCGCCAAGTCAGTCATGCGATACCTCGGCAAGGGAGCAAAGCAGTGGCTTGCGTACGCCGTGGCATCTGTCTCCGGAGCGATCCTTGCGGTATGCTCCTGCACGGTGCTGCCCCTGTTCATGGGCATATACAAGAAGGGGGCGGGCCTTGGGCCGGCGACCGCATTTCTATACTCTGGCCCTGCCATAAATGTGCTTGCCATAATCCTCACAGCCAGGGTGCTAGGCTGGCAGATCGGGGTGGCAAGGGCGGTGGGGGCCATAGTCTTCTCGGTTGTTATCGGCCTGCTGATTGCGGCGATCTTCAGAGGAGAGGAATCCGAGAGGCAGAAGGGTTTCGCTTCCTCTTCCGTGGAGGCGGGCGGAAGAACACTGGGTCAGACGGTCGTGTACTTCGCTACCCTCGTGGGAATCCTGGTCTTCGCAGCTTGGGGCAGACCCTCGGAAGAGGTCGGGTTCTTCTACACAGTCTGGCGGATCAAGTGGCGCCTAGCCTTCACTCTACTCGGGTTCCTTGCCTACCAGGCCACAGCCTGGTTCAACCGCGATGAACTGGTGACTTGGAAGGACTCCACCTGGAGCTTCGCAAAGCAAGTGCTGCCTCTGCTTTTCGGAGGAGTGCTCCTTGCAGGTCTGCTAACGGGCAGGCCCGGCATTGATGGAGGCCTGATCCCGTCCGCCTGGGTGGCTAGGGTAGTAGGGGGGAACTCTCTCCTCGCCAACTTCACCGCCTCGGTGGCCGGAGCGTTCATGTATTTCGCAACCCTCACCGAGATACCGATCATCCAGGGGCTAATAGGATCCGGAATGGGCCAGGGGCCAGCACTTGCACTGCTCCTTGCGGGGCCAGCCTTGAGCCTTCCCAGCATGCTTGTGATCAACAGCATCCTAGGACCCAAGAAGACTATCACCTACGTTGCGCTCGTAGTGGTCATGGCCACACTTAGCGGGTGGGTATTCGGAGCAGTAATGGCCTAGATGGTTCAGTGGAAGGAGGCGCTCAAGTGAAGATCGAGATACTCGGAACTGGCTGCGCCAAGTGCAGGAAGACCGAAGAGATGATCGCCGATACTATTGCGAAACTCGGCGTAGAGGCTGAGATAGTCCACGTGACCGACCTTGATGAGATCGTCGACCGTGGTGTCATGATGACCCCAGCAGTGATTGTGGACGGGAAGACGGTAATCGAAGGCAAGATGCCTACTGAAGCCCAGATCAGGCAGTGGCTCCTGAAGTAACTGGCCGCATAGTGGTGAGTCGGAGGGGTGTTTGGGTGCAGTTCAGAGTGAGTCGCAACGAAATTCCTTGGTATCCAGCTGTTGACGCCGAGAAATGCTCCGGGTGCAGGTCATGTTATGACTTCTGCTCACACGCCACGTACATCTGGGATGAAGACGCCCAACGGCCCGTTGTTAAGAACCCCTTCAACTGCGTGGTTGGGTGCTCTACATGTGCGGCACAGTGCCCATCTCAAGCTATTGCATTTCCGCCGTTATCGATCCTTAAGCAGTACCGTGAGCCCAAATAGAGGCCCGGTGCAGGCCGATATCCCATTCATTAAGGAGGGGCCTACAACATGGATGCTGCGCACAACTCAGCTCAACCTAAGCCCAGAGGCGGGCTCGGCTTCTTTGAGAAGTATCTGACCCTGTGGGTAGCCATATGCATAGTGCTAGGCGTGGCAATAGGCCTCAGGATTCCGGCGTTTCCGAGAGTCCTCAGCCAGTGGGAGTATGCTCACGTATCTATCCCAGTGGCAATCCTCATTTGGTTCATGATATACCCTATGATGCTCCAGATTGACTTCGGAAGCATAGTCAGGGCCACCCGCCAACCCAAGGGGCTCACCATAACCCTGATCGTCAACTGGATCGTCAAGCCCTTCACCATGTTCGGCCTTGCTTGGCTCTTTCTCAAGATAGTGTTCGCCAGATGGATCTCTCCGGACCTGGCCCAGCAGTACTTGGCAGGCGCGATCTTCCTAGGCGCCGCGCCTTGCACTGCTATGGTGTTCGTGTGGAGTTACCTAAGCGGAGGCAACGCAGCCCACACCCTTGTTCAAGTTGCAGTGAATGACATAGTAATCCTGTTCCTTTATGCACCGATTGTCATATTCCAGCTGGGCCTGGCTGAGCTGGCCGTTCCTTACGACACCATCCTCCTCTCAGTGGGGCTCTACGTTGTGATCCCCCTAGTCGCCGGCTATCTCACCCGGATTCGGCTCATCCGCGCCCGTGGCGAGGAGTGGTTCCGGGAGTCATTCCTGCCGAGGTTCAAGCCCATAACCATCATCGGGCTTCTGCTCACGCTGATCATACTCTTCTCATTTCAGGGAGAGACGATCGTCGAGAATCCACTGCACATCTTGCTGATCGCCGTTCCGCTTACGATCCAGACGTACCTGATCTTCACTATCGCCTACCTCTGGGCACGAGCCTGGCGTGTTGATCGCACAGTGGCCGCGCCGGCTGCTATGATCGGGGCGAGCAACTTCTTCGAACTCGCGGTGGCAGTCGCGATCTCCCTGTTTGGGCTGGGCTCAGGAGCTGCCCTCGCTACAGTTGTTGGAGTGCTAGTAGAAGTTCCCATCATGCTCAGCCTGGTAGCTTTCGCCAACCGGACGAAGCAGTGGTTCTCCGAACCAGCCGTTGCCGGTTCTTGTGAGCATGTCGAAGCTAGCAATGGAGGAGGGCATGAACCTCGTGCCTGAGGTTGAAGGCCTCGCAGGACGCTTGGGAGAGTTGGTCAGGTCTCCTAGGAAAGGCGGCGCGGCGGCGCCGCCTTCCGACTATGCTTCTGTGCATACTCTCGTGCTTGTCCGGGCGAGCAGTCGCGGGCAGCGGGGCGGGATTCTCATTTTTGAGCGAAAGGTCGGGTGGAGATTCTCATCCGTGAGGATTTTCCGGCGGTTCGTGCTCAAAAATGGGAAAGTTCGCCCGGACCCGGGACGCGCACCGTCGAGGCGCGACTGAGTGCCGTCAGTGGATCGCGAGCAGATCGCCGTTGCCAGGATGGCCTCGGGGGCACAACGCGCGTAGCTGGGCCTAAAGGAAAGGCGGCGCGGCGGCGCCGCCCACCTCATATGGTTTCGTGCTTGCCCGGGTGAGCGGTCGCGGGCGACTGCGCTCGAATCCGGCATTCCCTCCTCTGGCAGGCAGTTTGACACGTCATCGCTTTCGCGTATATACTGTGTGCAAACCTGAACTCAATAGTGAAACGCGATGATGGGGATGAGTACTCGCTGAGTACCGGGCACAGAGAGCTGGCCGTGGCTGAGAGCTGGCACTGTGGAAAGGCGTGGAACATGGCCCCTGAGCGGTCGCCCGAACCTCCGCGAACGCGATTTGAGCGAGAGTGTGCAGTGATGCCCCATATCTGCGTAGAATACGTGGGCCTGCATGTTTCGCCAAATGCTGCGCGTGGAGCAGTAGGCGCGAACGGGAGCGCCCGTTAGTGCGCCGGGGTCTGGCGGATAACATCTGCCGCACCTGCCGAGGCGTTGTCCCGCGAGGGCGCGCGAACCTGGGTGGTACCACGGAGGTTAGGTCCTTCCGTCCCGGGGCTTTTGGCCCCGACGGGAGGGCTTTTTGTATGTCCCGCGGGGCTATGGGAGGGTGAGAAATGGCAAGGTTACTGCATCGACTCCAGCAAGGACATTTCACAGTGACGGTGGAAGTCAACCCGCCGAGGAGTGCCGATGTCACCAAGACCCTCGCGAGGGTCCGCCGGTTTGCCGACAAGGTGGACGCGGTGAACGTTGCGGACTGCCCCATGGCTCATGTGCGCATGAGCCCCATTACACTGGCGCACCTGATCCAGCGGGATGTGGGAGTGGAGGCGGTATTTCATCTCACGTGCCGCGACCGGAACATCATCGGAATGCAGGCGGAACTGCTAGGCGCATCTGGGCTCGGGGTGAGGAACATACTCGCACTCAGGGGCGATGACCCGTCCCGCGGAGATCACCCCGACGCCATGGGCGTGTTCGAGATCGATGCTATAGGCCTGATCAAGCTTGCATCGGCGTTGAACTCTCGCCACACAGTCGCTGGCGGAGATCTTGAGCAGGCATCCGATTTCGCCATTGGATGTGTTGCCAACCCCACGGCAGCAGATCTGGAGGCAGAGGTATCGCGCCTGGAGGAGAAGGTTGGGGCCGGGGCGCACTTCGTCCAGACACAGCCCGTGTACGATCCGCGTTCATTTGAGCGGTGGCGATCCAAGATAGATGGACGTGTGGGCGTGCCGATTCTGTATGGAATCCTTCCGCTGAAGGACTACGCTTTCGCCGCGAATCTCAGGAATACGGTTCCAGGAATTGACGTGCCTGACTGGATTATCGACCGAATGCGCTCCGGCGCTGCGGACGAGGGTTATCGCCTTGCAGGCGAACTTCTCGCGGAGATCGGTCCGAGCATATCCGGGATACACGTCTTTCCAATGAACAGCTCCGAGCGAGTGCTTCGGCTGCTGGATGTTGTGACGGAGCTGGGCCTCACCGGCCCGAGGGTGGTGAATCAGTCATGAGCGGCGAGGCGCGTGAACTCGCGAACGCGGTCGATCGCGATGTGGCGGTCGGTCGCGAGGTGGCGGTCGGCCGCGAGGTGGCGGTCGGTCGCGATGTGGCAGTCGGCCGCGATGTGGCGGTCGGTCGCGAGGTGCTGGTGTTCGACGGGGCCACCGGGACGATGCTTCAGTCGCGCGGCCTTCCTCCGGGCCACTGCCTGGAGGCATGGTGCATTGAGCGGCCAGATGAGGTTGGATGGGTGCACCGGCAATACGTAGAGGCCGGCGCCCAGGTCATCGAAACGAACACCTTCGGCGGCAGCCCACTGCGGCTTGCCCATTACGGACTGGCTGACTCTGCGTGCGCGATCAGCATCGCCGCAGTGAGGATCGCGAGAGAGGCCTCTGAAGGGCGTGCGCTGGTCGCAGCGTCGATGGGCCCACTTGGGGTCATCATGGAGCCCATCGGCGACTACTCCTTCGACGAAGCGTACAGGCAGTTTTCGGTGCAGGCTAGTGCTTTCGAAGAGGCTGCCCCGGACTTCATAATCATCGAGACCATGGCGGATCTGAATGAGATGAGAGCGGCACTCCTGGCCTGCAGAGACCACGCCTCGGGAGTGAAGGTGATAGCTCAGATGACGGTGGACCGCTCTGGCCGCACTTTCACGGGGACTTCGCCTGACGCAGCGGCTCTTGTGATGCAGTCGATGGGGGCGTCAATAGTGGGGCTCAACTGCTCAGTTGGCCCGGATCTGCTGATCGGCGCCGTGGAGTGCATGGCCAGAGTCGCTCGCGTGCCCATCTCAGTGCAGCCCAATGCAGGGCTGCCGCAGCTGGATGCTTCGGGGCGCACCGTGTTTCCGATGGGGCCAGTGGAGTTCGCGGAGTATGGCCCCAGGCTCGTGGCAGCTGGGGCATCCATTGTAGGCGGATGCTGCGGAACCACTCCAGAGCACGTGCGGCTCCTCCGCGCCGCTGTCTCAGGGCTCAGGCCTGCGGGCGCAAGCCTGGACCGCAGCGACTCCGATGGCAGGCGCGGATGCACAATCGCGGGCCTATCATCGGCGGCGTTCGGAGGGATCAGTTCCAGGACCACGCCCGTTCTGTTTGCAGATGATGGCCTCCCAATCCTCATAGGGGAGCGGATCAACCCCACCGGCAGGAAGGCCATGGCTCGGGCGATATCCGAAGGCGATTTCGGCCCTGTGCAGCAGGAGGCGAGGGCGCAGGAAGCGGCAGGCGCGCATGTGCTGGATGTGAATGTGGGGGTGCCGCTTGTTGACGAGCCTGCCGCAATGGCAGCCGCCGTCCGGGCAGTTCAAGAGGCCACCGCCCTTCCGTTGTGCCTGGATTCCGCGTCTCCTCGTGCCATTGAGGCCGGGCTCAGGGCGTATGTGGGGAAAGCGCTGATCAACTCGTTCAGCCTCGAGCCCGGGCGGGCAGAGGCGGTCCTGCCCTTGGCTGCAAGGTACGGCGCCTCGGTGATCGGCCTCACCATCGACGAGGATGGAATACCTTCCACTGCTGAAAAGCGCCTTGCCATAGCCAGGCGGCTTGTGGCGGCGGCGGCATCCTACGGCATTCCCTCCGAGGACGTGATCATCGATACCCTGGCCCTCGCAGCAGGCGCTCAGCAGGAGCAGGCGTCTGAGACACTCCAGGCGATTCGTCTGATCAAATCCGAGCTTGGCTGCCGGACGTCCCTCGGGGTGTCGAACGTATCGTTTGCACTTCCGAACAGGCAGTTTCTCAACTCCGTCTATCTGGCCATGGCTCTGGAAGCAGGGCTCGACATGGCGATCATCAATCCTCTTGACACTCGGCTCATGGACACGGTGAGGGCGGCTCGGGTTCTCTTGGCACGGGACCGAAACGCAGAGCGGTACATCTCCGTCGTTGGGCCGAAGAGACTGGGGCACGAACTCAGCCCTGATCCAAGCCAGGCTACACAGGTGGGTCACGTGGCCCAAGCTCGCCGCGCGGCTCAGGCTGACTGGGCAGCTCATACCTGCCAGGCTGCGCGAACTGCCCGGGCTGATCAGGCTGGCGAGGCAGGCCAGGCCAGCCAGGCGGACGAGGCTGCATCTCAGGAGGAGTTGTGTGCCCATATCCGCGATGCGGTTCTCCACGGCGACCGGGCCGCGGCGGAATCGCTCACTGAGAGCGCTCTTGCAGGTGGGGCTGAACCCTCAAGGCTGCTCGCGAAATGCCTGATCCCGGCCATTGAGGAGACTGGCAGGCGCTTCGCTGCGGGCACGTTCTTCCTGCCGGAGTTGATGCTCTCCGCCTCTGCGATGCAGGCCGCGGCAGGCCGGATTCAGGCTAGAATGAGTCCTCTCGATCTGGAGAAGTCCTCCCGCGGCACTGTGGTGATAGCCACTGTGAAGGGAGATATCCACGACATTGGGAAGAACATCGTCTCGATGTTCTTGGAGAACAACGGATTCCGCGTTGTGGACATCGGAAGGGACGCCAACCCGGCGGTGGTGCTGGAGACGGCACGGAAAGCCTCTGCGGATGTGGTGTGCCTGAGTGCCCTGATGACTACCACAATGCCTGGGATGAAAGATGTGATTGACCTGTTTGCCATGGAGGGGTTTGCGTGCCCCGTGATAATCGGCGGAGCGGCAACTTCGCGGGCGTTTGCCGAAAGGATAGGCGCCGCTGGGCATGGCCGAGATGCGTCGGAGGCAGTCTCTGAAGTCGCAAGGGTCATCGCCGAGCGCGCAGATAGATCAGGGGGTGAGCAGTCACATGCATTACAAGAGCTTTGATGAGATAAATGAGAAGATCCGCCGAAAGAAGGCTGTCGTGGTAACAGCGGAGGAGATCAAGGGAATTGTGGACGAGAAAGGACCTGAGCAGGCTTGCCGAGAGGTGGACGTGGTCACGACGGCCACGTTCGGACCGATGTGCTCCTCAGGCGCCTTCCTCAATTTCGGTCACTCCGACCCGCCGATCAGGATGAGCAAGGTGTGGCTTAACGACGTCCCTGCTTATGCTGGCATCGCCGCGGTAGATGCGTTCATCGGTGCGACCGAACTCTCCGAAACCCGCGGGTTCGAATATGGCGGAGCACATGTAATCGAGGACCTGATCGCCGGCAAGAAGGTGCAGCTCCGAGCCACGTCATATGGGACGGACTGCTACCCGAGGCGTGAGATCACCACTTACATTACGAAGGACTCCATCAACCAGGCGGTGATGTTCAACCCCCGGAACTGCTACCAGAACTACGGCGCTGCGGCGAACTCGTCGGATCGGACGATCTACACTTACATGGGCGCCCTCCTTCCGATGCTGGGCAATGTGAACTACTCGACATCTGGAGAGCTCAGCCCGCTCATATGTGACCCGCTCTATCGCACGATAGGGATCGGAACTCGCATCTTCCTAGGAGGCGCCCAGGGCTACATCGCATGGGAGGGGACGCAGTGCAACCCCTCGCAAATTCGGGCGGAGAATTCCGTGCCAATAGGCGGCGCTGCCACCCTGAGCCTCATCGGGAACATGAAGGAGATGAGCCAGCGCTACATCAGGGCAGCAACCTTCCACAAGTATGGAGTGTCGATGTTCGTTGGGGTGGGCATCCCCATACCCCTGATCAATCCGGAGGTGGCGCAGAACGCAGCAGTGCGGAACCGGGACGTATACACCCACATCTTCGACTACAGCGTACAGCGGCGATCCAAGCCTGCCCTGGCGAGAGTGTCGTATGAACAGCTCCGGAGTGGTAGTGTGCAACTCGGTGGACGTTCAGTGCCCACTGCTCCCCTTTCAAGCCTGAAGATGGCGCGGGAGATTGCGGACGTGTTGAAGGGCCAGATATCATCGGGTGAGTTCCTCCTGCAGGAGCCGGTGATGTCGCTGCCTGCAGAAGCATCGCCGAAGTCATTGGAGATTGACGAGGTGGCAGATAGATGAACAAGAAGATAAAGGTCCTGTTCACATTCCCTCCCGGCATGGTTGGTAAGCCAATCACCTACTGCCTCGTGAAGGACTATGACCTGTGGGTGAACATCCTCCATGCGGAGATAGCGCCTGATAAGGCCGGCAAGCTTGTGCTGGATATCGAAGGGCGAGAGGAAGACGTGGAGCGCGCCCTCGACTTCCTCGCCTGCGAAGAACTGCAGGTTCAGATACTCAACGGAAGCATCTCCTGGGACGAGGATCGCTGTCTGCACTGCGGCGCCTGCACATCAGTGTGTCCTGCCCACGCCCTGACCCTGGATCCAGTTGACTGGAGCCTGAAGTTTGACCGCGAGAAATGCTACGTGTGCAAGCTGTGCACTCTGGCCTGCCCGGTGAAGGCCATGAGCATGCCCATCTAGACATCTGACGGCAAGTGCGCACTGTGCCGGGTGGAGGTGTATGGAAGGATGGACATTGGCCACGGCGTGAGTAAGTCGTACGAGCCCAGGACTTACCGGGAGCTTCTTCGCGCCCGGGATCTTGCCTTTTTCAACTGCACCGTGAAGGAGACTGACCTGCAGATAGGAGTCGCATTGAGCTCGCTGCGACCAGAGCTGCTTGGCTGCGAATCGACCGGCCTGGGCTCGGCCCATACGGGACTGCAGGGACTGCAGGGCCTGGAGGGGATGCGCGCGGAGGCGATTGCTGCTGTGCATGAGAGCCGTGGGGAGATAGAACGCTACATCCCCACGCACCATGAGTTCCTCACTAGCCTCGTTCCGGTGACGCCGAAGCCATGGGCGCCGCCGGTGGTGCAGCTGATGTGCACGGCATCGGCTCGGGCTGGGGTGGGGCCGATGGCGGCCGTAGCGGGAGCAATAGCCGATTTCGTAGGCGCCAGGCTTCGCCTCTACAGCTCCGAGGTGATCGTGGAGAACGGGGGCGACATCTTCATTGCTTCCTCCGGTCCACGAAAGGTGGGGATCTACGCGGGCTCGTCGCCCCTCAGCCAGAAGGTGGCGATTGAGGTTTCACCCGGGCCCAGAGGGTGCGGAGTATGCACATCCTCTGGAACAGTAGGGCATTCAAAGAGCTTTGGTCGTGCCGATGCCGCTGTGATCATCGCACGCGACGCTGCTCTCGCTGATGCGGTGGCCACAGCAGTGGGGAATGCAGTCCAGTCCGAGAAGGACGTTGAGCGGGCCGCCAGGTCGGTTTCGCGGGTGCGCGGCGTGACAGGCGCAGTGGTGATCGCCGGGGCGGCCATGGGTGCATGGGGCGATGTTAAGCTGGTGCAGTTTTGAAGCCATCCCGTCTGAGGCCATCCCATCCGAGATCATCCTATCTGAAGTCATCCTATCTGAAGTCATGCTGCCTGAAACCGTCCTATCTGAAGCTGCCCCCATCTGATGACATCCTACCAGTCCGCCTCCGGCCAGGGCGCCATAGTATGGGCCAGACCGCTGATGGAGGTGAGTGGGGATGGCGGATGTTGTTATCAGCCAGTTCTGGCGCCCCTGGTGGATTTGGGTGTGGGTTGCGGTGATTGCCTTCATCGTCTGCTGCATCTGCAGGTTCTGGATATTCATATAGCTACGCATCGTGACTGCAATGCGGATCGGGAAGCCCTTCCCTGTCCGCATTGCTCACCTACCCGCCGCTTCTTTGACATGCCCGCAGGCCTATCCTAGAATCAAACTGGGTGTCTGGCCATTATGGACCAGTTCACCTTCGGAAAGGTGGAAGTGAAGCATGGCGCGCATTCCGAAAGCAACTCGTTCTAAGGCGGTGCTGGCAGCAGTGCTGCTGATCGTGGCAATTCTGTTCGCGGTGTCGGCAAACGCGGGCGCGCACGGCGCCTTGGGCGCCGACGAAATCCGCGACTGCGGCAGGTACCTCATATCCGTCGGCGGCCGGCAGCTGGGAACTGAGGAGTTCACACTGTTCGACTCCGAACTTCGCTCTGTTGTGGAATTGTCGGTGGGCGGGGGCGTCTCCCGGGCGGAGACAGTCATGAGCTTTTCGCCAGAGAACGGGGCAGAACTATACACGCTCGACGCGGGGCCTGGCGGCCGAATCACGGTCTCCTTTGCAGGCAATGTGGCGACTGTGAGCGTTCCCGGGCTATCCCGCGAGATTCGCGTGGGTTCGCCCAGGCTGATACTGGAGAACAACTTCTTCAGTCACTATCAGCTGCTTATCGCAGCGTATGATGAGGCTGCAGGAGGAGTTCAGAGCTTCGTCGGGCTTATCCCTGGCGCCTTGGCCACTGCAACCTTCACCGTTGAACGGCTCGGTGATGCGCCAGCGGAAGGCCCCATCCCTCTCATTGCGTACAAAGTAGTGATTGACGGTGTGATCGGCGAGTCTGTTCTGGCCGATACGCGGGGCAGGGTCATGAGAACATCAATACCAGCACAGGGCGCTGAGGCGGTGCGTGAGGAATACAAGGCCCTGCTTGAATCCTGGGAGAAGGCAGGGGCTCCAGCTTCCGATGGCGCGACCGTCGCCGGACTCATCGAACAGGAGTTCACCGTGGAGAACGGCGACGTTCTCCTGGCCGCAGCTCTCACCATTCCCTCAGATGGCGCACTGGCGCATCCCCTCGCCATATTAATCTCAGGCTCAGGGCCGCAGGATAGGAACGGCGACACTCCACCTGTGTACGTGACTGGCATCTTCCGGGAGATGGCGGAGCGGCTGGCGCGCGCGGGGATAGCCGTGCTCAGATATGATGAGCGAGGGGTGGGCAGGAGCACTGGCGATTTTGCTGCGGCAGGCCTCACTGACCTTGTTGGCGATGTGCGCGCTCTAGTCGAGTTCGCAAAGGCTCGCCCTGAGATCGACCACTCTCGCATAGCCCTGGTTGGCCATTCTGAGGGTGGTTACATAGCCCCGATTCTGACATCTGAAGATCCAGAGATCGCAGCGTGCGTGATACTCGCGGGTCCATCAGTCACTCTCGATAAGGTGATGCTTGAGCAGATCGAGTTCCAGGCTAACTACTCCGAGCTTGACGAGGCTACCCGCAACCTGTCTGCAAGCCTAATTCCTCTCGTTGCCCAGTTTGTACAGGACGCGAAGGACGGCAAGTCTGAGAGTGCACTCCCCGGGAACCTGGAGTGGCTCAGGCAGCACATGCAGTTGGACCCGATCGGAACCATCAGGCGCGTGAAGGTCCCGATCTTGATCGTTCAGGGCGACCGGGACCTGAAGGTGATGCAGTATCACAGCGATGCCCTGGCCAACGCGGCCATTGAGGCAGGGAACCCAAACGTGACTGCAATAAGGCTTGCCTACGTGAGCCACGAGTTCTTGCAGTTTCCGTATGGGAATCCCAACTTCGATCCGATGACTCCGATGACCGTCGTGACTGAGCTGTACGATTCTGTGCAGGGCTGGCTCGCGCAGGTGCTGAAGTAGCACGCCGTTACTGAAGTAGCAATTGCTGAAGCAGCAGCTGATGAAGGAATAGCCGTTGAGGCGATAGGCCTGCGAAACGGGGCCGCCGACGAATCGAACGCTGGCGGCCCTGTGGGTATTGAGTATCACCCAACTACCGTACTACCCTGCGCTGCCGTTCATGAGATCCGCGAGTTCGTCTGATTCCTTACATGCGTACACTGCTTTGTAGTAGGCCACCCCGGCTTTTCTGGCGCACGCCGCGAGTGTTAGTTTCATACCCTCAGCAGCCAGATCCCGAGCTGCCGCAAGTATCTTCTGCCTGGTCACGTCCTTCGGAACTCTCTCATACTCTCCGTCTCTCCGGCGCCGCTCAGCTCGAACCGGAGCTCCTCCCTCGACTCCATCCTCGCCATTGCCATGCCCAACATGCCCAGGCCGCCCCGGGCGCCTGCCGTACCCCACAAGCGAGCCTGCGGCCCCAACCTGCAGACCGACTGTGTGCGCTGAACTCGACTCGGCGTCTGCGAAGGCGGGCGCCTTCGCCTCTTGAGCTTCCATCCTCTTGAGCAGGTCTAATAGGACTCTATCAGTCCTGCTGGCGAAGGCTGTAAGATCGCGTCTGACGGTGTCGAGAGAGGCGGCGACAGCGGCGACTTGCTCGCCGAGCTTGTTGTCGGGGACGGCTGGAGCCGACACGTGAGATTGGGTCTTTGCGCCAGATAGGATGTCTAGTAGGTTCGAAAATGCCGCGAGCGATTTCCTACCGATGTCTTCGTAAGCGAATTCCTCCACAGTCGGGACCTCCTCAAATGAAGGGATCTCTTCTCGTGCGCGTTGAGCTGCTGCCTCTTGGACGATGGCAGCGTAGTACTGCTGCTTTACGCGGGAGTACAACTAAGCTACACCTCCCGTTACATTATTATTACCAACCTTGCGGAAGATGTGCATCCAATCTGCGAGAGTCCGCCGGCGCCCACTGAGGCCGCCGCCTCCTCAAGGGAGGTGTACACCACCAGGAGAGAACCATAGGTGCTGTGCACTGTGTATGGAAGGCGCCTGACTGCGAGCCGGACGGCTGGAGCGACAAGGCCTCGCATCTGAACGTGCGGGGGTGCAAGTTGCGGGCGCCGGGTTGTTGCGGGTTTGACGTACGTTGCGCCTGCATGGTATTATCATGGGGCGATTTCGTGATCGATTGTTGCCTAGATGTGCTCCCATGGTCTAGCGGCCTAGGACATCGCCCCTTCAAGGCGGTAACACGGGTTCGAATCCCGTTGGGAGCGCCACCTCTGATTACTGCCCCGCCGGCAACGGCGGGGTTATCCCTTTTCTCGGGGCAGCTGGCGTTTGCGCCCTAACGGCCGCGGGCGTTCATGGCGCGACCGCCAGTTGCCGCGGAGGCTCTATGGTGAGGTGCACAGATTTTGTGCATCACTTGAATGGGCAATCGGGATCTCTGACAGGGAATGCTTCGGGCGCAAAGAACTCTTACATGTCTATTGAAACCACACGGAGCATGCAAGTTCTGATGGCTTTCTGGAAACCTTCACGAGGATCGAGCAGAAAAGGAGCATTGCGAGTGAAGTCTTGTGCATCTCCGCTACGTTGTAAGCTGATGATCATGTTGTTGATTGTGGTGGTCCCGTGGACGCTGATGGTCTTTCGGGATAGCGTGGACGAGCGGGCAGCCCTGATGAAACAGGAAGAGGAGAGGCTGCTCGAGCTTGTGGGGCGTGTTGAAGCTGCACGGCTTGGGAGGGACATGTGTGCTCCTGCTGATATCGTCGCGTACGGATACTCGTACCGAGAGTGGCTTGCTCGGGTGCTCAATGGCATGCGCTTTCCTGACGGGATGTCGCTTGTGGTGCAGGATGGGAATGGACATGTGGTGGCCCGCTTGCCCGGGATCGGGAACTCGGCGTACCCTCCAGGCGTCAAAGAGGCCTTCTGCGATCATCTTGCTGCGATACCTGCGGAGGAGGGCACAGTGATCCTGGATGGGCTGGACGGTTCCCTGAGTCTTCTGGCCTACAGGAGGCTTGCTGACGATCACGAAGGAGATGGTCTGTGGGCGGTCCTGTGGCTGCCCGCAAGGCCTGTGCTTGCCAAGGCGACGATAGCCGCGTTCCGTGATCTCTTCATGATGCTGGTTGTCGCGGCCCTGCTTATCCCGGTGGCATGGAGCGTTCTAAACAAGCGCATTGTGATGCCGATAAACGCGCTTGTGGACCTGTCGCAACGGCTTGGCGACGGAGATATGGAAGTCAGGCACGGAGCGCCGTATGAGCTGGGCGAAATCGGGACTCTCGCTCACGCATTCGACGACATGGCGGAGGCCTTGAAGAACCGATCCGATGAGCTCACCTACATAAGCTACCACGACATGATGAGCAAGACTTTCAACAGAGCATATCTGGAGAAGGCCTTTCGCGAGTTGGATGTGTTCGAATGCCTTCCACTGAGCATCGTCATTGGAGATATCAACGGGCTGAAGCTGGTGAATGATGCTCTTGGGCACTATGCCGGCGATGCGCTCATCCGCCGTGTCGCAGGCATCATGAAATCCTGCGCGGGCAGGAGAGATGTGGTTGTACGGTGGGGCGGCGATGAATTCGTCATGGTTCTCCCCAACACCGATGAGGAGTGCGCTCTTCAGATGTGTGAGCGAATCAGGCAGGCATGCCTGGAAGCCGATCCGGACCCGATCCCTCCGTCAATAGCGTTGGGCGTCGCCACCAGGTCGAGCCTGCTTGAGACGCCTGCTGCGGTCTTGAAGAGCGCAGAGACGCGGATGTACAGGAACAAATTCAATGACACCACCTCGGTTCGCGGCACTCTCATCTCGTCTCTTCGAAGGACCCTCGCTGAGAGCACGTACGAGACTGATGAGCATTCGTCGAGGATGCAGGCATATGCTCAGGCCCTCGGGATGCAGCTAGGCCTCTCCGAATCGGATCTGGATGACCTCGCCCTCCTGTGCAGCCTGCACGATATCGGCAAGGTGGGCATACCTGATGAGGTTCTCAAAAAGCCAGGCCCTCTGGACCCCGGCGAGTGGGAAATCATGAAGAAGCATCCTGAGATCGGCGCTCGGATAGTGCAGGGTTCGTACGAACTGAAGCACATATCCGAGGCAGTGCTTCATCATCACGAGAAGTGGGATGGGTCAGGGTATCCCCATGGCCTTGCGGGAGTTGAGATTCCACTTGCTTCAAGGATCCTATCTGTGGTGGATGCGTACGACGTAATGGTGCATGATCGCCCGTATAAGAAGGCCATGAGCGTGGATGAGGCCACGGCCGAGCTCAGGAGATGCGCTGGACGGCATTTCGACCCTCTCATGGTGGAGCTGTTCCTCGGCATAGCCCTGCCATTGGAGAACGATCCGCCCACGGGATCTGCCCATAGCGAGGAATCCGCTGTACTAGATTAGAGATGGTACGGGCCTGACGATCATGGGGTGTGCGCGCCCGTCGGAGGGGTCGCAATAGTGAGAATGAGATGCAGCATATTCAGAAGCAGGAGCATTCGAGGGAAGCTCGCCCTTATCATCATTGCTGCTATGTTGCCAGTGTTTCCCCTGGTGATGCGCGGGGCTCTGGATGAACGAAGGGCGGTGATGGCGCAGGCCGCCTCGCAGGCCCTGGGCCTTGCTGTGGGGCTATCTGATCAGGGGATCGCCCACATTGAGAGCGTCACGAAGGTGGTCTGGTCGCTGTGGCGACTGAGCGAGTCTCGAGGCGGATCCGTCGGTGAGCGCCAGAGGAGTCTGGTTGACGCCTGGGCAACAAGCCAGATTGATGGCGCTTTCGCAGTAGTAGGCCCTGATGGCGCGGTTATCGCCGCTACTCGGGATTTGGTTATTGGTGCGAACCTTTCCGCGGATGAGGGATTTCGAAGGTGCCTTGCATTGGGACGAGACGTCGTCACTTCACGGAGTTCGAACCCAATCACTGGAGAGCCAGGCATAGTCGTATGGATGCCCATCTCCTCAGATGATGTTGTGAGAGGTTCGGCAGTGGTGGTGACCATGTATCCACATTGGCTGGAATCAGTCGTGTTAGCTATGAATATTCCGGATGGATTTCACCTGGCCCTGTGGGATGATGGCGGGCGCCTGCTCACTTCTTACCCAGAGGAGCCTTCAGATGGCAGCCTCGATGAAAGCAAGCATGCCGGCAGTGGCCTGGCGGATGCTGTTCACGATGCTTGGGCCGATGAGGGCGCTTCGACCACTAAGGGTTCCGATGGCGTCCGAAGGCTGACTGCGTACAGGCGAATCCGCGATGGGTTGGGAAAACCTGTAGCATTCCTCACTGTTGGAGTCCCTGTTGACAAGATCCAAAGGGCATCAAGGTCAACCATGATATCCCAGTATATAGTAATGGTGATCACCTGCACTATTGTGTTCGCCGTGGTGTGGAAGGCTGCCGATTTCGGGATAGTGCAGCCTGTGAACGGCTTGGCGGCTGCGGCTGGTAGACTTTCCCACGGCGATCTCGCTGCTAGGTACGGAGGGCCTGCTGTGGGCAATGAGCTCGGGCTGCTTGCACAGGCATTCAACCACATGGCGGAGGCCCTTGAAAACGGCGCAAACAAGCTCACCTTTCTCAGCTGCCACGACAGCCTCACTGGATTGTACAACCGCACCTATCTGCAGAAACGACTGGCGGAGATGGATTCGAAGGATAGCCTTCCGATGAGCGTCGTTGTTGGAGACATGAATGGCCTGAAGCTGGTGAACGATGCTCTCGGACACGCGCAGGGGGATAGGCTCATCGTGAAGGCTGCAGAGATTTTGCGCTCCGTGTGCCGGGATGAGGACATCATGGTGCGCTGGGGCGGGGATGAGTTCGTGATCATCATGCCCCAGGTCGACAGGACCTCGGCTCTAGACAGGTGCGATAGGATACGTGCAGCATGCGCTCAAGCTGACCCAGACCCGGTGCCGGTAAGCATTGCTCTGGGAGTGGCTACGAGGATGGCCATGTCGCAGGATGTTGGAGACGTCCTGAATAGCGCAGAGACTCGAATGCGCAGGAGCAAGTTCATGGAGAGCAACTCCGTCCGAGGTACACTGATCTACTCCCTTCGGAAGGCTCTATCAGAGAGCACCCACGAGACTGAGGAGCACTCTGCTCGGCTTCAGAAGCTCGCCTGGGAGCTGGGCCGGGCGATCGGGCTTCCCGATGACCGCCTCGACGACCTAGCGCTTCTGTGTGTGCTTCACGACATCGGCAAGGTAGGAATTCCCGACGATATCCTCGTGAAGCCTGCCTCACTCACCCCGCCGGAGTGGGAGATCATGAGGAAACACCCGGAGATCGGGGCTAGGATCGTCGAAGGTTCCTACGAGCTTGCGCACATTGCCGACTCGATCCGAGCTCACCATGAGAGGTGGGATGGGAGCGGGTATCCGAAGGGGCTTGCGGGCGAGGCGATACCCATGGCGGCGCGGATCCTCTCAGTGATCGATGCGTACGATGTCATGGTTCACGAACGGCCTTACAAACGCGCCCTCGCGAAGGAGGAGGCTATGCAGGAGATCCAGCGGTGTGCAGGAGCGCAGTTCGATCCTCTCATTGCAGAGCTGTTCCTCGAGGTCATGAAGGGGCTCGACTGACAGGGCGGAGAGGCGTTTGGCTCACCTTCGGCGCCCTTGACGGGATCGGGACGGAAGTCCTTCCACTTGAAATGCCCGGCGCCAGACAAACGATGCGGGAGGGACGCACCTGGTCCGGATGCAGGTTCAACTCACGAAGGAGCAGGTCCAAGCCTTGCGAGCCATATCCGACGAGGAGGGCGTGTCGATAGCTGAACTGATCAGACGTGGAGCTCATATGGTCATAGCGTCCAGGGGCGCTGTTAGCCGCGAGGAGCGGGTTCGGCGAGCGCTAGCCATTGTCGGGCAGTTCACGTCTTCGGAGACCGATCTGTCCGTGAACCACGATAAGTACCTGGAGGATGATTTTCGATGAAGAGCGTGTTCATCGATACATCAGCCTTTCTTGCTTTGCTCAGTTCAAGCGACCTGCACAATGGCCAGGCATGAATCGCGTGGGAGGAACTCCTTTCAGGCGATACGGTTCTTGTGTCCAGCAACTATGTCCTTGTGGAGACAGCTGCACTCGTTCAGAGGAGACTTGGAATGCAAGCAGTGCGAGCACTGCACGAAGACATGTACCCGTTGCTGAGGATCGAATGGGTGGATCAGTCTGCACATGACTCTGCGACCGAGGTTTTGCTGACCGCGAGGAGAAACGCGAGAGGGAGACCGCGATGACCCGCGCGCGAGGCCGCGAGGAAAAACCGCTTGCGTTGAATCTGGAGGGTGTTGTATAATGGCTTTACGTGGTCGCGCGGCGGATAGGCCCCGCCGGGAGCGGCACGGAGTGGGGCAATAGCTCAGTTGGTAGAGCACCTGCGTCACATGTAGGGGGTCACAGGTTCGAGCCCTGTTTGCCCCACCACTTTTCGCGCCGGAACGCTACGGTTCCGGCGACTCTTTTATGTACCGATGAATCATCGCAGTTCAGGGCGAATGATCCCCTGAAGGCTCTGTGGCCCATCTTCGGCGCCCTTGACGGCATCGGTGACAGAAGCTCATCCACCCGAAATGCTCGGAGCCAGACAAAGCGAGGTAGGGGCTCAGAAAGCTGCAGCCGGCAGCCGCATATGGGGCTCCCTGGCTGCACGCCCGCGCTGCCCGACGAGGCGCGACCGGCGTGACCGAGTCCGGGGGCGATAATGCTGACGGATCCAGCAGCAAGACGAGCTCAATGTCGATGGCATCCACGCTGAGCAGGCGGTGCATCTGGCCCCATCCTTCACAGAGTTCCAGTTCCCTCCTGGATTCGCGCGCGCCGCATACCCAACACGGTATCTAGGTGCAAGCTGGACGCGGAGCGGTCCGAAACCTTAACTCTGGAGAAAACCTCATCACATCTCTGCGAGTCGTAGCGTATCACAGTAATGCTCTAATTTGTGCCCGTTTTCGTGCACTTCCTGTTCGGCGACTTTCTCTCGGTGGGCGCCGCAGCCTGGGAGCCTAGCAAGTGGCTCCTTGCCGGCTGCGGCGCTCGTTTCCAGTCAGGCTGCGAAAGGTCGAGCTACGATGCATCCAGCCTCTAGCAACGCTCTGAAGGCCTTGGGCGACTTGTTGCGCAGGCTGCCGTGTCTCCGCCGCTCATTGTAGTAGACCATGTAGCCCACGATCACCTTGTACGCCTCCTGGAAAGTGCAGAACTCGTGCTCGGAGTAGCACTCCGACTCCAAGATCGCATGGAACGATTCGATGTACGCGTTTAGGTTCGGGGTCTTCACCGGTATTCGCTCGTGCACAATGCCTCTGGCCTCACATAGCTCCTCGAATAAGTGGGCTGTGAACTGCGAACCATTGTCAGTCCTTACCTTGAGCTTGCCTTCGTCGCCATCGATTCCGCGAGCCCGCAAGGCTTCTTTCAGTGTCCAGCACGCATTGGCTGCGGTACAGCTCAGCCCGAGGTAATAGGCCATGACAGACCTGTCGAACACGTCTATTATCGACAATTGGAAGAAGAACTTCCCTTGTGGGGGGATATACCCATACTTAATGTCCATCTGCCACAATTGGTTGGGCCCTGTAACAGTATCACGACGCGCCAGCCGCCTGGGATGGCGGGTCTTGACCTCCCGCTGAGGGCGAAGAATGTCGAGCTCCTTGCAGAGCCGATATACCTTCTTCTCGTTGATTACCAGGTCATGTTTCTCGCGCAGCTCTGCGGTTAGCTTTCTGTACCCGTAGGGAAAACCATCTCCCGCGATGGCTTCGCAGAGATGTTCCTTTATCTGCTCATCACAGATCTTCACGCCGTCCGCAGCCAGAGACCATCCAGGGATCGGCCTGCCGCCTCTATTAGCAGGCACGGGAGGACTATCCGCGGTGGACGTCTGCCTCTTCCGGATAGCATAGTAGGTGGACGAAGACAAGCCGACAAGGCCCAGTACCCAGACAGCACGGTACCCTTTACTTATCCACTTCTGCGCGATAGCTGCCTTGTCGGCTACCGAGGGTTTGCCTTCTCGAGCAACTCCTTCAGTATGGCGTTCTCTACGTCCTTGTCGGCCACAAGCCTTCTAAGCACCGCGTTTTCGTTGCTGACATGCCTCATCTCCTGGCTTATCTCAGCCATCATATTGCGAGTGTCTTTCGGCAACCCCTTCTGCGTGCCGGTAGCCCTCTGCCGCCTGATCCATCGGCCTACCGTACCCCGCGCCAGCCCGTGCCTCCTGCAAACCAGAGAGATGTTGCCTACCTCTTCGCACTCGTCCACAATCTGTTTTCTGAAGACCGCGTCGTGTCTGTCCTGCACTATCAAGCACCCCCAACTCAATCGTATCAAATGATCAGGATTTCTCCAATTGAGTTACGGGGCTAAAGGGTCCACACACACGTGCCCCGGCGCCCTAGCTAGAAGTGGCCGCATCTGAACCCGATGCCAAGTAAAAGACCGCAGCGACAGCTAGCCGTCTTAGAACTCGAATACGGACTTGATCACCTGCGACTCGCGGATGTTCATGTTCGCTTCGATGGCGCGCTTGTAGTCGGCGAGCTTGAACTTGTGCGTAAGCAGAGGGGAGAGCCTTACCCTTCCCGACTTCACCAGCTCTACGGCCACTTCGTAAGTGCGCATCCTGCTGCCTTCGAATTCCTCAGTTGAGCACCAGAACGACCCGCGGACCTGCACTTCCTTAAGCCAAATGGGGGTCCAGTCGACGCCCTTCGGGAAAGATGCCAATCCGACCAGAGCCATTGTCCCGCGGGGCTTGGTGAACCTGAGAGCATCGTCGATGCTGGTGGAACTGCCAACGCAATCGAACACGATGTCGGCGCCTCCGTTCACTACTCTCTTGCCCATCATGGGCTTGAGAAGCGCAGCACCCAGCACCTGGGCGAGCTCTGCATAGTAGTCGGAGTCGCGGCGCATATACACTACCTCATTTGCTCCGAAGGACTTCGCCGCTTCGCCCTGGAACTTGTGCTTCGCGAGCACGACTATTCGTGCCTTGCCGCCCAGCGCTCGTATGGCCGCCACGGCAGAGAGGCCAATGACTCCGCACCCGATGATGAGAGCAGTGGAATCGTCGGCGGGGAAGTTGCGCATCACTGGATGGAGGGACGAACAGAACGCATCAACCAGCACTGCGTCTTCGAACGACACGTTTGCTGGCAGCGGGATCAACTGGGAGTAATGGGCAACGAACTCCTCACTCCATCCGCCTCCGGTATCGCGGCAGGTGCCGATGGAGAATCCAGGCGACACCGATCCATCGGTGAAGTGGGTGCAGAGGGAGTAATCCCCCTTGGCGCAGTTCTCGCACACCGGGCGGATTCCCCGCGGAACGCACCAAAGGATAGGGTCGACTAGCACGCGGGTTCCTGTGGAGGCTACTCCTGCGAGGCGTTCTGCTGCAACCGGACCCATCTCGCCCACATACCCGCAGTTCTCGTGGCCAATGGTGAACGGGAACGACGAAAACGGAGAAGTGGACGGGGAGTCGTGCAGCAGGATAAGGTTCTTATCACTGCCGCAGAACCCTGCGTAGCGCGTCTTAACTCGCACCCACTCGGGTGTAGGCAACGCAGGGGGTTGGACATCCCTGTAGGCAATGTTCGACAGTGAATCATAGTAGGCCTTGCGGCTCAGCGAGCCAGCTGCCCTGGAGTAGATCCACTTCGAAACCTGGCCATCGAATTGAACCGCCTTCATTGAATCAGTCCCATGTCCTTTCCGTGCTTGCGCAGAAGACTGAGGGCGAAATCGATGTCTTCGTCAGTATGTCCAGCCGTGACGTTCGCTCTCAGGCGGCAGGTGTTGGCTGGCACCGCTGGATGCAGGATGGGGGATACGAACATCCCATCCCTATGCAGCCTGGTGGTGAGCTCGAGAGTGGGTTCCGGCTTACCGATTATGATGGGGATGACGCAGCTCTTAGTGTTCAGGGTATCGTATCCCATCTCGTTGAGCCCGCCAACGAACCGTTCGATGTTATGGCGTACTGCGGCTATGAGCTGCGGCTCATCCTCGATCACCTCGAGCGCCGCGGTTACTGCGGCGACTGCCGCTGGAGGAAGCGCCGCCGAGAACACGAATCCGCGGGCGTTGTGCCGCAGGAACTGGATCAGGTCTTCATTGCCGGCGACAAACCCGCCTACTGCAGGAAGGGTTTTCGAAAGCGAGCCCGACAGCATCTCCACATCGCCAGGGGCCATGTGGAAGTACTCCATGATTCCATGGCCTGTCTTGCCAAGCACTCCCAGAGAATGGGCCTCATCGACTATCAGCCATGCGCCATACTCCTTGCACAGCGAAACCAGATCAGGAAGGGGGCATACGTCTCCATCCATACTGTACACGGCGTCCACGATCACGAGCTTGCCCTCGAATCTGTCCTTGTCTGCCTCTAGCTTGTGCCTGAGATCGTCCAGATCGTTGTGCTTGAATCTCTGGAACTCTGCTTGCGAAAGAAGGCAGCCGTCGATGATGCTTGCGTGGCTGAGCTTGTCGGTGATGACCACGTCTCTGCGCCCTAGGAGCGTGGAGATGGTGGACACATTAGCAACATACCCGGAGCTATAGGCGATTGCATCTTCTGTTCCGAGAAAACTCGCGATCTTTCGCTCGCATTCCACATGGACCGCGGTGGTGCCAGCGAGGATTCGAACTCCGTGAGTGCCGGTTCCGAAGCGGTCCAAAGCCTCGCGTGCTTTCTGCTGTACCTTGGGGTGTTTTAGAAGCCCGAGGTAACTGTAGGATGAGAACATGACCATGCGCCGCCCTGCGATTACCACATGGGCGCTATCTAGCTCATCTACCTGCTGCAGGTAGTAGTACTGCCCCTTGTTCTTGATCTCATGGTACTCCCTAAGGCCGAGATCAATACGATCCTGAAACACACCCACGATGATCCCTCCCAGATGCAGTGTTCACATATTTGTGCACACACACATATTACTACCTGAGCCAGTCGGGTGTCAACGAGGCAAGGCGACGTGGCGACGTGGCGACGATGCGACGTGGCGACGATGCGACGTGGCTAACGTGCCTGCCGCTACCCCCGCCGGCAAGGAGCCTACTATGCGGCGCCTTGCTGGCGGCGGCGTCCATCCGTCCATCAGACAACGCCCTGGCGCCGCACGCCGCATGCCGCACGCCGCACGCCGCACGCTGACGTCGACGTCGACTTCGACATCTACAGCGTGGGCAAGTTCCGACACATAGGGCAGACACCGGCCACAGCGGATTCGCGAGGCAATATCGAATTCTCATTTATGAGCATCGCACCGCCATCAATTGCTCAAAACTGAGGTGTTCGAGGCGGGT